>JAZQVK010000222.1:0-4289 GCA_045631765.1 Eubacteriales bacterium | reverse complement strand
CTACCCGTTACTCCCTCAGTCTCGCTTCGCTCGACAGCTCCCTCCCGGAGGGAGCCTTAGATGGAGGGAGCCTAAAAATCCCTTATTAAGGAACCAAAACCATGAAAAACACAACCAAACGTACCCTGCTGCGCCTGGGCGAAGCCGCGCTGGTGCTGCTGATCACCTTTGCCCTGCTGCTGTTGTATGAGCTTTCGGTTCGCTACGTGTGGGAGCCGGTGTTCTGGGGCTACTATGCCCTTTTGGCGGCGGCATGCCTATTCGTGGCGATCTATAACCGGGGCTTTCACCGCGCGTTTTACAAGCGCGAGGAGCTGCCCCGCGCCTGGAGCGAGGCGCAAAAGGATCAATTCTTTGCCGAGGCACGCCTGTGGTGGAGGCAGAGCCGCCCGGTGGTGGTCTTTTTGATCCTGCCCCTGTTCCTTTGCTTCGCCTTTGACATTCTTTGCCTGTTTCTGTGGGGGCCGATCATTGATCTCTTCCCCGGGCTTGCCCTATGACCCAGCTGACGGTCATTTCCGTCGGCAGCCTGAAGGAGGGCTACCTCCGCGAGGCGGTCGGCGAATACGAAAAGCGGCTTTCTTCCTTTTGCCGCGTAGAAAACATCACCATCAAGGAAGAGCGGATCACCGACGAGCAGGACGAGACCGCCATCCTCGCCGCGCTGCGCGCCGAGGGCGAGAAGATCCTTGCCCGCGTGCCGCAGGGCGCCTATACCATGGCGCTGTGCATCGAGGGCGAGATGCCCGATTCGGTTTCCCTATCCAAAAAGATCGGCCGCGCGGTGGATACCTGCGGCAAGCTATGCCTGATCATCGGCTCCTCGCACGGGCTGGATGAGCGCGTGAAGCGCGCCGCAAACGAGCGCATCTCCTTTTCGCGCCTGACCTTCCCCCACCAGCTGATGCGGGTGATCCTTTTAGAGGCGCTCTACCGCTCCTTTCGCATCCTTTCGGGTGGGAATTATCATAAGTAGGGGCGGATTCCATATCCGCCCGCCCCGATCTCCACTTACTGTCATTCTGTGCCCTTCTTACTGTCATCCTGAAGGAGCGCAGCGACTGAGGCGCGGTGAGCGGCCCAGCCGCGAGGAAGTCCCCTTGGGGGAGATCCTTTCGCCGCCAGGCGAAACAAGCCTCCCTCCGGGAGGGAGGTTTCTTAGGCTCCCTCCCGGAGGGAGCCTAAGAAAGCCTGCCCCAAATCCTGCATTTTCGCAATTGCTACGAAAGCCAACACCATTTTCAACAGGATGTGGAAAACTGCCCAGCATGAATATTTCAAAAAGGGCTTGACAGAAAAATTTTGACAAAAAAGTCAATGCCTATCGGCATTTCTCCTTTTTTCGACGGTTGAAAACAAGAAAAAATGTGGAAAACCCTGTTGAAAATGTGGAGAATATTCATTTTTGAATGGATAAACACCGGGATTTGCCGCCCGTGAAAAATGAATTTTGAACATCAAAAACTGGCGAAACGCCCAAAAAACCGTAAATTGTACGCCGTTTTCGGCGTGTAGATAGAAAGAAGGAACCCCATGGAACGTATTGACAAAGTGATCGGCACCTTTGAAAAGACCGACGAGGCGCCCTGCGTGGATAGCACGCGCGTTTCGCGCGCGGTGATCAGCCGCCTGCCGCGCTACCACCGCTATCTGCGTATGCTGATCGAGGAGGGCTGCCTGCGCATCAGCTCCTCAGAGCTTTCGCGGCGGATGAACGTGACGGCCTCGCAGATCCGGCAGGATCTGAACTGCTTTGGCGGCTTTGGCCAGCAGGGCTACGGCTATAACGTGAAATATCTGTACGGCAAGATCAGCGAGCTGCTGGGCGTGAACGAGGGCTACCGCATGGTGATCATCGGCGCGGGCAACCTGGGTCGCGCGCTGGCCGGCACGCATATGTTCGAGCGCCGCGGCATTGAGCGGATCTGCATGTTTGATAACGACCCCGCCGTGGTAGGGCAGGTGATGTTTGGCCTGCCGGTCTACCATATCGACCGGCTGGAGGAGATCTGCCGGGGCGAGGGCGTGGATTTTGCCGTGATGACCACCCCGCGTGAGGCGGCACCCGCGATCGCCGAGCGGCTTTCGAGCCTGGGCATCAAGGGTATTTTGAACTTTGCCAACACCGAGCTGGCCGTTACCAACCCGGATATCATCATTGAAAACGTGCATCTGAGCGACCCGCTGATGAAATTCTGCTACGACTTGAAGCATAAGAGGGAGAAATAAGCGGCATGGGCGGATGACACCGTAGGGGCGGATTCCATATCCGCCCGCGTTTGCCCGCAAGCCCGCTATGTTTTCGGGAGCATATGGAATGCTCCCCTACGGATATACATGACATTTCCCCAAAAAGTTTTTGGGGGTACGGGGCCTTTTTTCAAAAAGGCCCCGGCGCATCCCCCGATTGGAGACCATATGAAACAAATACACATCAACCGCCCCTTTCCGCCGCTTGGCGGCACGGCGGCGCTGGCAGATGCCTCGCCCGAGGAGCTGCGCGTGCTGCTTTGCCTGATCGAGGGCGAGGCGCTTGCACTGCCAAGCGAGCCGGCCGACCTGGCCGCGCGTGCCGGCTGCTCGCCGGCGCGGGTGGGCAGCGCCCTGCGCTACTGGTTAGAGGTGGGCGTTCTTTGCGAGGGCGAGGAGGGCGAGCCCTCCCCTGCCCCTACCCCGGAAGCCGCTAAGCCGCGCCTGCTTTCCCGTGAGGTGGGCGACATGACGGCGGCCGAGATCGCCGAGACGGTCGAGCGTGAGCAGATGGCCGCCTTTATTGATTCGATGCAGCAGCTTGCCGGCCGCGTGTTCAACACGCGGGAGCTGGAGACGGTGGTCTCGCTTGCTGACGAGCTGCCCTTTTCGCAGGAATATCTGCTGACGCTGGCCTCTTACTGTAAAAAGAAATCCGGCCGTTCGCGCTTTTCCGTCCGTTACCTGGCGCAGGTGGCCTACACCATGCTGGAGCGCGAGTGCCTGACGGTAGAGCAATTAGAGGCCTATATTGCGGCGGCGGAAAAATTCTCGGCCGAGGAGTGGAAGCTGCGCCGCCTGTTAGGCATGGGTGAGCGGCGGCTGACGGCCAAGGAGCAGGACTATTTTCTGACCTGGACGGGCAGCTTCGGCTACGGCGAGGAGATCGTGGGCATTGCCTACGATATCACGGTGGATCGCACCGGCAAGATCTCGCTTGCCTATATGGACAAGCTGCTGCGTGCCTTTTACGAGGCGGGCTGCCGCAGCGAGGCAGCGGTGCAGGACTACCTGGCGCGCGAGCGCGAGGAGCACGCGGCCAAGAAGCTGGCCAGCGCCGCACCGCGACACACGGGTCGCCCGAACGGGCAAAAAACGAAGGAATTTGCCACCGGCAAGAGTGAAAACGACCCCACCGCGACCAAGGGCTCGAGCTTTCTTGGCGGTGATTACATGGCCGCCGCCTTGCGCCGCAGCTACGGCGACGACGGAGAGGAATAAGAACGTACGGCACCGGGCGGGAAGTAGATATCCTCCCCTACCGCGATGGGTGCGGCAAACGAAAAAAGAGGCCTTTGGCCTCTTTTTTCGTTCTTGAGTCTCTTCTAACAAAGCCTCCCTACCGGTTTCTAAGGCTCCCTCCGGTTTCTAAGGCTCCCTCCGGGAGGGAGCTGGCATTTTGGCGATAGACAAAATGACTGAGGGAGTACCGGGTAGTTTGAATAAGTAAAGAAACAATCTCTATTCTTGCTTTGTTTCGTAATCCATATCAACCGGGAAAGAGATACCTATCAAGAGAATTTACACGTAAGAATATTCCTTTTCTTTCTGTAAACTCTCCTACCCGGTACTCCTTCCGTCACTCCGCTTCGCTCCCTGCCACCTCCCTCCCGCAGGGAGGCGTATATTCTTCCTTTGTTTTATAAATCATATCAGCCGGGAAAGAGAATACCTATCAAAAGAATTTACACGTAAGAATATTCCTTTTCTTTCTGTAATCTCCCCTACCCCGTACTCGGTTGGGCATTTTGTCGTTGGCAAAATGCCACCTCCCTCCCGGAGGGAGGCTTAAGTTCTAGCGGATAAACAAATACCTATCAGAGAATATGCACATAGGAATATGTTTTTCCTTTTGTTTCTCTCTCCTACCCGGTACTCCCTCCGCCTCGCATTCGCTCGGCACCTCCCTCCCGGAGGGAGGCTAAGATAGAGGGAGGCTAAGATAGAGGGAGCCTAAGGAGCCTGCTGCTGCCCACGCACAAAAAAAGAGGCCTTGGGCTACCTACTGTAAAGCAGATATAACAAAAACCCTTATGATG
>JAZQVK010000221.1:0-17610 GCA_045631765.1 Eubacteriales bacterium | reverse complement strand
GTGGCGCTCGGCGCTTCTCCGAACGCCGCGAAAAAGGCAGCCACAAAAAGAACGCAAAAAAAGAACCGCTCCGAGGAGCGGATCTTTTGTTTGCTATTAGATGTTGTCTACGTTGCCGATTACGAGATCAGCGATGTAGTCCTTTGCGGTCTCGTTGTCGCTGCCGCCGATGGAAGTGCCGGGATCTTCCTCGCCGGATGCCATGAGCAGATCAGCTACGAGAGAGAGCAGTTCAACTTCAGGAGCAAGATACTTTTTCATTTCGTTTATCCCTCCTTTACTTATTCAGCAAGCTTCTTACCCAGCTCCATCATTGCGCAGAGGAGCTCGGGCAGGTTAGCCTCGGTAGAATCCATCATTCTTGCGGCGAAGGACTCTACGGAGTAGGTGAAGGTGTAACCGTAGTAACGGTAACGGCCATCCTGAACAGCCAGACGCAGGTAGTGCACGTCGCTGAGCTTGTTCAGAGCGATGTTCTCGATCAGGGCGGCGCCGTTTGCGAGGTCAACAGCCAGACCGTCACGGTCGTCAAAGCACTCGTCCTCGGTCATACCGTGCTGAACGGTGATGGGGCAGTTCTCCTTCTCGTAATCATCCAGGTTGATGTAGAGACGGATGGAGATGCTGTTATCCAGGTACAGGGAGAAGGCATCGATCTCGGAAGCGGAGATCAGGGCGCCGATCTTCTGACCGCCAAACTTTGCGTAGTAGAGGTAATCATCGGGATCGATCGTGGCATAGGAAGGATCCAGATCCTTGTTTGCCAGGTCATCGGTCTTGTAGTTGAAGTACTTCTGAGCGTAGGTACCGTAGTTCAGAACGGCAGCCATCAGCTCGCGCTCGCTCTCCTCGAAGGAGGCGTTGAACTGTGCCTGGGCAGCCTCAGCAACCGTGAAGGTGCTGATAGGCGACTCAGCCAGCTTCTCCTCGCCCTTCAGTACAACTACCTGAGCGGAGATCTCGTCTACCATTTCCTTCGGAGCGAAGCCATTGTATACAGCGGTGTACGCGAAGTCCTCGTTCACGGACAGCGGAACAACGGCAGAAGCGTTATCCAGCGTCTTGTCAGCAACGGAAGCATCCCAAACGTAGAGGTTAGCTGCGGTTGCATCCTTATAAGTATCAATGGTGGCGTAAGCCAGGAACTCCATGCCGATGGTATCGCCTACGACAACGGCAGAATCCTCAAGTGCCAGCGCATACTTTTCGGTAGCAGCGGCAGTCATGAAGGAGGTAATGCCCGAGTAGGTGATAACCGGCAGAGCGGTCAGGGTCTTGGCGCCAGTGCCGCCAACAGCAGCGAAGGTAAATACATCGCCCTTGTTAACAGCCAGATCGGTAATGGCCTTGTCAGCGGTGGCAACGCCCTCAGCATCCGTCTTCACGGTGATGGTGCCGATCTTCTTATCATTCTGGTATGCGTCTACGAAGCAGGTAGCGTTCTTCAGAGCAGCCTGGTTGACGTCTGCGATGAAGAGGTTTGCTACGGAAATCTCGCCGGTACCGGTAGCCAGTGCGGTTGCACGGAATGCCGGGTATACGCCAGCGGCAGTATCCTCAGTACCGAAGAAGTAAGCGCCCTTCAGATCAGCACCGGAATTCAGCAGGATACCGCTATTCTTGTTGTAATCGATAACCTCACGGGACAGACCGGACCAGGTATCAACGCCGTTTCTCTGCTGAGCAGCGTGAGCGACGAAGGCCTTATCAGCCGGCTTGTAGGTACCGAATGCCCAGTTAGCGCTGGTCTGTACCATGCTACCGATGCCGTTCAGGCCACGAATGGACGGCCACGCGGTATCGCTGGGGCCGTAGGTCTGGTTCATGCGGGAGGGAACTACATCGTAACCATCGTGGTAGGTAACCTCGGGGATCATCAGACCGAACCAGGTGTTGAACGCAGCGGAAACGAAGTGAATCTTATCGCCAATGTTGACCTGAACGTTCTTCAGCAGGTCAAGGTCGGTACGTGCCTGATACTCGGCGGTGCTGGCAATGAGAGCCAGGTCTGCCGGGTCGGTAATTTCACCGTCTACGGTAGGCCATACCATCTTGTCATTGACCATAACGGCCATGTACATAGCCGGAACCTGATCAGCGGGGATGTCGTGCCTCTGCTCATCGGGACGGGGGGTGATGTCCTTAAAGTTCAGGTCAACGGTACCCTCGTAGCGAGCGGTGTAGGTAACGGTATAAGCACAGTCAGTGCCGGCGGCACCGGCCGTAGTGGTGCCGTAGTAGGGGAGCTCGGCGGTCAGAATGTGACGACCGGAGGTCAGGTACAGACCGGTACCCTCGGCACCACCCCAGTAGCTACCGCCGTGAGCGACGATCTTGTGCGTGCCATCCATAAAGGAGTGCTCAGAATACACGCCGGCATTGTGGTAGCCAACAGTCCAGTTGCCATGGAACTGGAATTCGGTACCACCGGGATTGTTGTCGTGGGTAGGCCAGTTTTCGCCCTGAAATTCAAAGGCGGTGGTGAAGCCTGCGTTTTCAGCGGCGGTCACAGAGACAAGCAGGGCGGGCACGAGAGCCGCAACCATGCACACTGCCATCAACAAGCTGAGAATGCGTTTTTTCATGATTTTTTCCTTTCGTTGTGTGGATTGTATAAGCGCCTTAGACTTTTACACATCTATATCATATCACAAGCTTTTCAATTTGTCAACAAAAGATTTTATTCTAAGCCAAAAATAACCTTCCAAAAATCAACGCCCATTTTTGTACAATTTGCACAAAAATTTGTGTTTTTCAGAAAAAATCGGGGGGTTGCCCGAAAAAAAGAGGGTATTTTGAAAAAAAGATTGACAAATCCCCCGCCGCATGCTACAATGGAAATGAAAATAAGAAACGCGAGGTAGCGCTATGAAGAGGATGGAATACACGGCACCGGATGCCAAGCTGACCCTGTGGGCGGTAGATTGCATCATGGAAACCACGGGCGAGAGCGACAAGGAAAACGCCTGGTATGAGGACACGACCATCCGTCTCCCACCGGTAAAGCTTCCGTAAACGGCGACCTGCGATAAAGCAGGTCGCCGAACTAAGTTTGCCCTTGCGTGCAAGTGAAGTTTACTTCGTAAGTGAAGTTATCCTACGGATAGTGAAGTTTTGCCTACGGCAAAGTGGGCAAACTTAACTTCACTCGTGCGTTAGCACGAACTTCACTGCATAGCAACTTCACTTTCACGTTAGTGAAAACTTCACTTATTACCATCCGAAAAAAGCCAGGGCGGATACGATCCGCCCTGGCTTTTTTGCGGTGTGAGGCCACCGTAGGGGCGGCCATTCCTCGTGGGGGATGCGGGCGGATATGGAATCCGCCCCTACTTATCTGCCGTACGCTTTGGCCAGCGCGGCGTAGGGCGCGGGGTCGATAGAGGCGAGCTGGGCGGCGGTGACGCGGTATTCCCAGTTGCCGCGCGGCGTGCCGGGGCGGTTGATGCGGGTGTCTTCGCCAAAGCGCAGAAGATCCTGCAGGGGCAGGATGAACAGGCCGGCGTGGCTGGCGTACATGGTGCGCAGGACGGCCGAAAATCCCTCGTTCATATCGCTGCCGGCGTAGCCGCAATAATCAAAGATGCGGCGCCGCTCGCCCTCGGTGCGTGAGAAAAGGAAGCCGAGCAGGGTATCGTTATCATGCGTGCCGGTATAGGAGACGGCGTTGTGCGGATAGTTATAGGGCAGGTGGGTGTTGGCGGGGTCCTCATCTAAGAACGCGAACTGAAAGACCCGCATGCCGGGAAAGCCGCTGTAGTGAAGCAGCTCCTTGACCTCGGGCGCCTCACCGCCCAGATCCTCAGCCACGATCTGGCCGGGGGCGGCGACCTCGCGCAGGCGGTCGATCATGTCTTCACCGGGGCCCTTGCACCAATGGCCGGCACGGGCATCCTCGGCATCGGCCGGGATGTGGTAGTAGGAGGCAAAGGCGCGGAAGTGGTCGATGCGCACGCAATCAAACGAGGAGAGCGTGTGGCGCAGGCGCTCACGCCACCAGGCGTAGGAGTCCTCTGCCATGCGATCCCAATCGTAGAGCGGGTTGCCCCAGAGCTGCCCGGTCTCGGAGAAGTAATCGGGCGGCACGCCGGCCACGGCGGCGGGCAGGTTATCTTCATTTAATAAAAAGAGCTGGCGGTCTGCCCATACGTCGGCGCTTTCGTAGTCGACGTAGATGGGAATATCCCCCATCAGGCGCACGCCGTGGGCGGCGGCGTAGGTGCGTAGGTCTGCCCACTGACGGCAGAACTCGTACTGCGTGAAGGCCCAGGCGAAATAATAATCGGGATCGTAGCGGTCGGTATCAAAGGCGCGCCAGGGCTTGCCACCGTTGGCCTTGCGCAGGGCCATAAAGCGGCAGAATTTTTCCACGCCCGCGTTGCTTTCCAAAAAGCGGTAGACCGGCTCACGCTCGCTGCCGCCGAGGCGCGAGGCGGCGCGGCAGAGGAGCGGAAAGCGCTCCCGCGCGAGGCGATCGTATTCACAGAGATAGGGCGTGGTCTCGGCGGCGGCGGCCAGCTCGCCCTCTGTCAGCAGCCCGCGCGCGGCGAGGGTTGGCAGGTCGATGAGCGCGTAGTTGTAGCTGAAGGCCGAGTAGGATTTATAGGGTGAGTTGCCCTCGCCCGGCAGACAGAAGGGCAGCACCTGCCAATAGGAGAAGCCGCCTGCGGACAGCAGGTCGATAAATTGCCGGGCCTCGCGCCCGGGGGTGCCGATGGAATAGCCGCCCGGCAACGAGGAGAGCGGTAAAAGAACACCGCTTGCGCGATTCATGCTGTGTACCTCTTTTTTCGTGGTTTTTCTTCCTTTATTTATATAGGGGGTTATGGGATGCTTTAGGCTCCCTCCGGGAGGGTTTTGCCTCCCTCTGAGGAGGGAGTCTGCTTTCAGCTCAATACAGCGCCTCGTAGACGCCGCCGGGGATAAATTCACGCATAAGCGAGGTGTCCGGCACCAGGCGCTCGGCAAGCGGGGCAAACTGTGCAATGGCGGCCGAGACGGCGGCGGTGTAGGCGTTGCGCGGGGCGTTTTCAGCCGCGAGCAGCGGCTCGGCAAACGGGCGCAGCAGCGCAACCTCGTAGAGGTGGAAGGAGTTGAGCGTGATATCAGCGCTTGCGCGGTGGGGGTAGAGATAGCGATCCTCGCCCTCTAACACGCTTTGCCACAGGGTATAGGTGCGGGCGGCATCCGACGAGCGGTACAGCGAATCACGCACCAGGCGGCGCAAAAAGCGCAGCTTGCGGCCGGAGAGAAGGCACCCACCATCCTCGGCTAAGATATTGGTAGAGACCGAGACGAACAGGGCGTGGTAGCTGCCGTTGGGCAGCGCCTCGCGGATGCGGGGATTGAGGGCGTGCAGCCCCTCTACGATCAGGTAGCCCCCCTGCGGCACGCGCAGGATGGCGGCATTCTTGATCGGCTTACGGATGCGAAAATCAAAGCGCGGCAGGGCGAAATCCTCACCGCGCAGCACGGCACCAAGGCAGGCCTGCACGGCGGGAATGTCGATCGAATCGGGCGATTCAAAATCGTGCTCGCCGTTTGAGAGGCGCGGGTAGGTGGGATCATCCAGCGGGCGGTAAAAATCGTCAAGCGAGATCACGGCGGCCGGGTGGCCGGCGGCGCTGAGCCGATCGCGCAGGACGTTGGCGGTAGTGGTCTTGCCGGAGCTGCTTGGCCCGGCCAGCAGCAGGATGCGCGCGCCGGGGTCGGATAACAGGCGGGCGGCCACGGCGGCCGTTTGTTCCCGCCAGGCCTCCTCGGTCCGGGCGATGGCCTGCGTGGCGTTTTGCAGCGCCTCTTGGATCTCTTTTGCTGGTATATCCATGTGGCTCCTTTCTTGATTAGGCTCCCTTCTTGATTAGGCTCCCTCCGGGAGGGAGCTGTCGAGCGAAGCGAGACTGAGGGAGTAACGGGTAGTGACAATAAGCAAAGAAACAATCTCTATTCTTGCTTTGTTTCGTAATCCATATCAACCGGGAAAGAGAATACCTATAGGGAAATTTATTCTTAGGAACATTCTTTTTCTTTCTGCAATCTCTTCTACCCGGTACTCCTTCCGTCTCTCCGCTATCGCTGCGAGACACCTCCCTCACGGAGGGAGGCTTGGTTAGACGGAGGCTTGGTTTGCCTAAAAAACGGCCTTTCCTTCCCTATTTCTTATTCCATTATACCCACCGGTGGGGGGATGTGATACAGGCGGCGGGGTTATTTTCCGCTTTTCCCAAGGCGGGCGGTCAGCCACGAAAGAAGGGCGCGGGCGGCCGGCGCAGGCTCTTCCCCATAGCTGATGCAGGTGGGGTAGCGGCCGGCGCTATCTCGCAGGTGGACGAGGGTGACGCCCAGCTCGCGCGCGCGTTGCAGCGAAAAGCCGGGGGCCAGCGCCACGCCGCTGCCGGTGGCCACGTAGGTGGCAAGGCTATGCAGATCGTCACAGGTGATGACCGGGCGCTCCGGCAGACGCTCAAGCAGCGGCGAAAGGGCCGGTGCGTTCAGGGCGATCACTCGCTCGCCCTGTAGCTCGGCAAGCGCGACACGCTCTGCCGTGGCCAGGCGGTGATTGGTGGGAACGAGGAGCAGGATCTCCTCGCCGCGCAAATCACGCACGGTGCTGCCGGGGGCATAGGCGCGGGGGGTGATGGCCAGATCGTAGTGCTTGCCCGGTGCCAAAACGGTATCTACGGCAAGGGTGACGGCTGGGTTTTCGCGCCGAAAGGCGGCGAGGAGAGAAAGCACCTCGTCGCGGTGGGCACCAAGCAGCACGCTCACGTGCCCCGTGCAGCCGCCATGGCCGGCCTTGGCACGGTCGGCAGCCTCGTTTAGAATATCCAACGAGCGCTGCACCTCGCGGCAGAACACACGCCCGGTCTCGCTGAGCGAAACGCGGTTGCCCGTGCGGATAAAGAGCTGCACGCCCAGCTCGCGCTCGAGCTGCAAAATGGTCTTAGAGATTGCCGATTGCGGGATATTATGATGCCGCGCGGCGCGGGAGAAATTCTCAAGCCGCGCCGCTGTGCAAAGATATTTTAGCTGTAAAAGCTCCATGCTTTTCTCCTTTTTCGGGTGGTGCTGGGGCGCATAAGGCTCCCTCCTCAGAGGGAGCCTGCTATCGGCCTCGCGCTCTTACTCGATCACGATCACCGGGTAGACGGCGTTTTCGGCCGTTCCCTCGGGCAGCTTGCGGCTGACGAAGGTCACCAGGTCGCCCTTTTTGAGCGAGAGCGAGAGCGTGGCGACGGCGGCATTCAGCTCGTCGAGCGTGGTTTCGGGGGTGAGGGTGTAGAAATTGGCGTTATCGACAACGCTATCGGCGGCCTTGGGCCAGACCGGCTTGCCGTTCAGGCAGATGGCAAAGAGCGAAGCGCAGCGGCCGCCCACGATGCCGGCAAACGAGATCGTGGCGGTGCCGCTATCCGGCGTGTGGAAGGCGTAAACGCTATCCCAGCCGTTGATGGCGCCGAAGCGGTAGCCGTTGATATGGTAGACACCGCCGTGGCCGGCCCAGATATTCTTGCCGTCGTACAGCCAGCCGTACTGGTACTGGATGCTGGTATGATCGGTATAGATGCCGGTAGCAGACTCGATATAGCCGTAGGAGAAGATGGGCGAAAAGCCATCAAAGATCAGGCGGCCGTTTTCATCGGTATGCACCAGGGCGGGGTAATCGGTCATGGCGAACTGCAACAGGCGCTTCACGTGCAGGGAAAGCACCGTCTCCTTCCCCCCGGCAAGCGACCAGCGCACGGTGGCGGTATCGCCGTTGCCAAGGCCGCGCACGCGGCAAAGGTCGACCGTGGCGCTTGCATCATCTGCCACAAGCGAGAGGGTGAGGCCGCTGCTCTTAGCCAAATAGAGCGGGCTGATGCGCGGCACGGCGGCTACGGTATCCTCACCGTAGGAGAGGGTGAGATAATCGGTAACCGTTTCACGGCCGTTATAGGCAAGAAGCGAGACGGCCGGTGCCAGGCCGGCCGGCACGAGGCGGTGGCCGGTGATATAGAGCAGGTTTTCAACCGCTACGGCGGCCGTCTCATTAAGCGCGGCGGCGGTGTAGAGGCCGGAGGGTGCCACCAGCTCGGCCGTGCCGGCGGGCGGCTGATAGCCGTAGTAGATAAGGAACTTATGCCGGTCGTATTTGGCAAAATAGGCGGCCACGGCGGCATCGTTATACCATTCGCTGGCCAGGTCGGTCAGCAGGTAGGTCTTTTCTAAGGCGCCGCCGGCGGTGGCGGCCATCATCTGTGCGGCGCGCGGGCCGCTCATTTCGGCCATGGTGAAATCACCCGTGCGAGTGGCGCGGCTGCCAAGCAGGCCGCCAAATTCGGGCGCAACGGCCTCCTCGGTGCCGCCCGTGCCGGGCAGCGTGAAGGTAAGCGCCTCGTTGACGGCGGTGCTCAGTGTTTCCAGCGCGGCAAAATAGTCGGTAGCCGACATGGAGACATCCTGCTCGCCGCTTGAAAGGAACCAGCCGGTGCGGGCGTGCACGTAGTGCCCGGCCTGGTATTCACGCACGAGCGTTTCGTTGACCGAGGCGGCAATGGCCTCGAGGCAGGCATGATCGTTGGCTCTGCCACCGTAGGTCACGGCATCGGGCAGCAGGTTGCGGATCGAGCCGGTCTCCTGCACCAGGTTGATGACCCAGACGTGATCGCCCGTTTGCTCGGCCCATTTATAGGCCAGGGGGGCGGCCAGGCCGGCATAGCGGCCACGCCCGGCGGCGGTCAGCTCGTTGGTCTTGCAAAGAAGCGACATATAGGTCTTAGAGACCTCGTTCTCGGTCAGCCATTCGACCACGTAATCGTCAACCGTTTCGGGTGTAAAGCGCTCGGTATATTCGGGGAAGGTGTAGTAAACGAGGCCGTCTGCCGCGCGCATCAGGGCGGGCTGCTCCTCACGCGTGCCGCGTGCCTCGCCCTCGCCCAGCAAAAAGAAGACGGAAAGGCGCGCGGGCTGCACGGTCAGCGGGATGCGCTGCTCCTCGCCCTGCCACTCGTATACCAGCGTGCCGGAGCCAACGCCCACGGCGCGCAGCGTAAAGGTGGTATCGGTCTCCAGCTCCTCGTCTACGTAGACCAGCAGCTGGTCGGGCGTATCCACGTCCTCGATCGAAAGAAAGCGGCCGGTGACGGTGTAGCTTTCGTCATACCCCAGGGTCAGCGAGGTGAGCGCCTCGGTCGGCGGTGGCGGCGCGCCCTCGGCCGGGTCCTTTTGGCCGGCACCGGTGAAAAACAGGCGGTAGGCCTCGAATTGCGCGCAGCCCGAAAGCGTGGGCAGCAGCAGACATACGCATATCGTAAGCGCCAGCAGGCGCAGGCGGCGTGATCTCATAGTCTTCTCCTTTTGGCAGGCGAAATTCTTTCGTTATCTATTATTATATCGTGGTTTCCGGAAAAAAGCAAGAGGTAGGCGCAGGGAAGCGGAAAACTTTTTTGAAAAAAGAAGAGGAACGTGTTGGGAACTTTTTGAAAAAAGAAGGGGAGCGCTGGGGTCTTTTTGAAAAAAGACCCCAGACCCCCAAAAACTTTTTGGGGAAAGGGGTTTGCGCCCGCAGGCAATTCGTAGGGGCCGACGTCCTCGACGGCCCGCAGGGGGTTTGACGAACACTATAGCCGGAATTTTACCGCGTACTTGCCATATTCGGTACCACGCCGATATAGGTTAAAGAGGGACTGCCTGCCACGGCTCGGTTCTCTGAACGGCATGACCGCACGGAACCTGCTTGCTATCGCAAGCGAGCACCGGGGGGGCGAATGTTACTAAGCCTCCCTCCGGGAGGGAGGTGTCGCGACACCGCAAGGTGGCGTGACGGAAGGAGTACCGGGTAGGAGAGAGTAACAAAAGAAAAAACATATTCCTATGTGTATATTCTCTGATAGGTATTTGTTTATCCGTTAGAACTGATTTACGAAACAAAGCAAGAATAGAGTTTATTTCTTTGCTTATTGTCACTACCCGTTACTCCCTCAGTCACTTCGCTCCGCTTCGTGACAGCTCCCTCCCGGAGGGAGCCTATTTCGCCTGGCGGCGAAAAGAATGAATAAGGTGTGCGCGGCCATTCCTCGTAGGGGCCGACGTCCTCGACGGCCCGCAGGCGGCCGAGCGAACACTATGACCGCAATTTTCCGGGTGGTTGCCATATTCGGTGCCACGCCAAAAAAGGTTAAAGAGGGACTGCCTGCCACGGCCCGGCTCTCTAAACGGCGTAACCGCACGGAACCTGTTTGCTGGCGCAAACGAGCACCGGGGGCGGGCCGCCGGGGATGTAGCGTAACGGCGCGTGGGTCGTTCAACAACGATCCCCCGGCGCCGTGGCGCCGGGGGCTATCCTTATAGGGTAAAGCTTTGCAGGCGGTAGATCTCCTCAACGCCGGCAAGCGCCTCCTCGCGCTTGCCCTCGTACACCAGATCAAGCGAGCGGCGGATCAGCTCGTTGTGCGCCTCGCAGGAGAAGATGTTCTTGGTATGCACCAGCTCGGCCAGGTTATCCAGCATGCCGGCGCGGAAATCATGCACCGCGCCCAGGTAGCTGAGCTGGTCGCCCACGCCGATGCCGGCAATCATGCACCAGCTATCAAAATAGCGGCGCATCTGCGCCCCGTCGCCAAGCGGCGCGGAAAGCTCGCGCACGTAGGCAAGCAGCTTTTCCTTCTCTGCCCCCTGCAGCAGGGTGTGATTTTCGTGGTCGAATTTGTAGGGGATGAGCTCCATACTGACGCTGCCGTCATCGGCAAAATCCAGCATGGTCATGTAGCCCATGCACCAGGTCGAGAAGCGGGCATCGCCCCCCACCCGGCTCGGCGGGAAGAAGAAGTTGCCCATGCTGTACACGATGGGCGCCCCCCGGTAGATCTCGCAGCCCTGCGGGCAATGGGTGTGCATGGCCACCACCGCGGCGGCACCCAGGTCAACGAAGTGGCGGTAAAGCTCCAGCTTGCCGGGCGAGGGGAAGGGGTTGCGCTCGTTGCCGCCGTGGAAGTAGATCACCGGCAGCGCGCCGCTTGCCTTTGCCTCGAAGATGGCCTTGGCCGCCAGGCCAAGGCGGTAGCCGGCCGTGCCGCTTTCGTTCTCGCTTGCAATGCCAAACTCGTTTTCACAGATGGCGATCACGGCTACGCGCCGGCCATCCTTTTCTAAGATGGCAGGGCAATAGGCCTCGGCAATATCCTTGCCCGCGCCGATCACCTGATAGCCGCGCGCGCGCAGCATATCCATGGTATGGTACATCGGCCCTTCGCCGTAATCCTTGGTATGGTTGTTGGCCAGACCCACCACGCTGGGCGAAAGCGCGTCTACGTACTCGATAAACGCCTCGTCCGAGATCAGGTTCGGGCCGCTTTTCGTGATCGGCTCGTGCGCCGCGCGCACGCCAAAGATATTCTCTAAATTCACCACGCTGAAATCGGCCGTGCGGAACACCCCGGCCACCTCACGCATGGTCTCTCTTGCTGCCTCCCGCCCCGGGAAGGAGGCCATGTAGTTAAAGGACATATCCGAAGCAAATAAGATCTTCATCGTTTTTTACACCTCGCTGATCAGCTTTTTGTTTTGGTAATCAAAGCAGAACGCGCGCTTCACGCGCCCTATTTTATCGGTATTGGCGCCAATGCGGATCACGGTCAAGAGAGAACGCGCGGTATCCACCGACACCACGTTAAAGCAGTCCTCAGACCGCTCGCCCTCCACGCGCACGGTATCGCTGATGGCATCCCAGGTGGTGCCGTTTTGCACCACCAGATTCAAAACGCCCCGCTCGGTGGGGCCAAATTCATCGTGGTGGTCATGCCCCGCCAGGTTGCACACGAACTGGCCGCCAAGGGCGATATGCTCGGCAATGATATCCTCATACAGCACCCGGCCGCGGTGGTCGAAATCGTAGGCGGTGCGCGAAAGCTCGATCTCGCGGAAGCGGGTGTTGATATCCTCATAGGTGTGGTAGCGCACGCCGTAGGCGTTTTCCACGTAGCCGCTTGGCTCGTGCTGGGCGGTAATAACGTGCAAACCGCGCTCGCGCGCCTCACGCAGGATGCCGCGCAGCCAGGCGCGGGTGGGCCAGATATCGTAATAATCATCCAAAACGATCAGGCGAACGTCACCCATATCCTTATAATAGCTCATGGAGTGGGGGCAATCGAAGAAGGTAACGCCCCAGTCCGCGGCATGGTTAAAGAGCAGGCCGTGCGCCACGGCCTTTTCGCCGAGGTACCAGACAGGCCCGCCGGGAAAGCAATCGTGGTTGCCCACGCAATTGTAGATCGGCCGCCGGCAGGGCGAGGCGGCATACATATCGGTATAGATGCCCTGGTAGCCGCCGCAATAGTCGCCCGTGTGCAGGGCAAAGGCGATCTTGTCGGCATAGTGATCGATGTAGCGCACCATGCGCGCCCACAGCGTGGGCATGCCGTGCATATCGGCCGTGTGCACGAAGGTCAGGCCGGTGGTCGCAAGCAGCGCAGGCTCTACGTCCCGGTTCAGGGCAACGATATCGGTGCCGATATTTTCTTCCATGATGGTGCTCCGTTTCATGTTATTATCCCCATTATAGCACGCCCTTTCGCGGTTTTCAAGCCGTTGAAGGTAAGACGCTCGCACGAGACGGAAAATTCGTTTTCTCCCGCGTTGAGCTCGCACACGTATGATGGAATACGGAAGCTCGCCTTGCAGCCGGCGGGAATAGAAATATTGAATTTCACACCCTCGCTCGTTTTTTCATAGCTTACCGAGACCGTGCCCTTCGGCGTATCCATGCTGCCTGACATTCTGTTAAACTTCGATATCGCTTGCGGGCTTATAACCAGCTCGGAATAGCCGCAGGATGCCTCTGTCTGCTGAATGCCCAGGAGATATTCAAAGAAGTATGCCACAGGTGCGCCAAACATCGGGTGGCAATGAGAGCGGCTTCTGTTGCTGTCCCAGTATTCATGGAAGGTGGTCGCGCCGTTCCGTCTCCAATGCTCATAGCCCTGGCTTCCGTTGTTGGTAAGAATATCTACCGCAAGCTCTGCATCACCATGCTCAAACAGCGTGCGGATCAGCACGTCGGTAGCGAAGATGCCCGTGTCGAAATACCCGAGCTTCTGATAATAGCTTACCATATTGGCGTACGTGGTCGCATCCCCCAGCCCAAGGTCAACGGCAAAGGCATTGGCGCCTTGCACGTTCATAATAAAGTTCCCGTCAAAGGCATTGAAATACGCCGCTTGGATAGCACGCTTACGTAGCTTGATCTTTTCGTCATATTCCGTTACGTCCTCCTCGCGGCCTATGATCATCGCGATCTTTCGCATGGTCTCAAGCGACTTTACCATGAAATACGTGTTGACGTAAGGCGCAGGAATGATGACCTGCTGATTATGGGCGGTGATATCCCTGTCGGGGTAAAGGATATTCGGGCCGCACCAATCTCCAAGACACCATTCGCCCTGTTTATCACTTGTAACCAATCCAAACTCGGAATGTGCTTCCAGATAGTCGACGTACCGGCGCATATTGCCATAATACCTTGCAAGCACCGCCTTATCCCCATAATGCTTGTAAAGCTGATACGGCACCTCAACGATCGCGCATCCCCATCCGCCGGGGCCGCCACCGCTTCTGATGTAAGGGGCGGTATACTGTACGTGACCGCTTGCCCGGTCCTGACCGTCGGCAATATCCTGAAGCCATTTTTCATAAAACCCTCTCGCAGCAAGCACGGAAAGGGTGGCATGGCAGGTAAGCTGACCATCGCCGGTATAACCGCGGCGCTCCAGGTGCGGGCAATCAGACGGGTGACCCGTATGCATATTACAGAGCATGGTATGGATAAAGGTATGATAGGTCCAGTTGAGCGTTTCGTTATCACACGCGAAGGTAGAAGAGGGCGAAACGTCGGCGTGTATCACCTTGACGCATTTCGGGACGGCATTCCCCGTAACCTCGAAATAGCGGAAGCAGTACCAGGTAAATTCGGGTTGCACCGTACGGTCGGCCCCGTTCGATATAACGGAATAGCGCTGCCCCTGGATCTGTCGCGGGTCAAGGCCTCCGTCAGGCAGAAGCTCTTCCGAAAAGCGAACGCTTACCGTCTCTCCTTGCTTTGCTTGCAGCGCAAGAACGGGGTACCCGGTGGTATTTTCACCGCAATCGTATACGATGCCGTTTTCGCTTTTTCCAACCACCATTACGGGAAGCTCGCAAATAAGCTTATCGGCCGGACAAGCGGAAGAGCAATAATCGGTATCAAGCGCTTCGGTGAGAGTGGCGTTTTCCCAGGCGCGATCATCAAAATCCACGCCAAAGCAATCGCTTGAAAGACGGTAATCGTGGCTTTCGTATTGTACAAAATCATAGTCTGAAACGTACCCGTCACCGATACGGCAGCTCTCATCCGAAACGAAATGGCTCACCTCGCCATTTTTATCTTCTGCAAAAATACAATAGATCGCCTTTGGAAGCCCGAACGTACGCGCACCGTGCGTGTACCATCCACCGCCAAAGTGAATGGCGATCACGTTTTCACCCGGCTTGACAAGCCCTGTGATATCAAAGTGCGGAACGTATAGCCTGTGCCCTGACAGCACCTCGTCTACCGGGTCACAGGTAGCCTCAAAATCCGACGAAAGCGGCAAAAAGGTGTCCGGATTGATGCATTCGCCATTGATATAGCACTTAAAAAAGCCAAGCCCCACGACGTTAAGCGTTACCCTTTGGCTTGCTGCTACGTGGAAATACCCACGAAGAACGGAAAAGGTTTTTGCCGTTCTGTCAGCTTTTCCGACCCATGCGGCGTTTTTGAAAAAATAAGATTGATCCATTATCGTTACTCTCCATCATCATACGTCTTTCAGGAATCAAGCAGCTTGGTGGTCGTATGACCCTTGATTGCATTTTTCGTTTGTTTTTCCACCAAAGCACCGCCTTTCGGCTTTATTGTAACAAAACTTCTCGTATTTTTCAATATTCGCTAACAAAAAAAGCCCTTTCCCGACCTTGCACCGAAAACGCACCCCGCTGCGTACCTGCTCTACGGCAGGTACGCCGTGGGGTGCGTTTGTTTTCGGTTTTCCGGGGGAGATCAGCCAAACACGTTCCAGAACTGTGCCAGGTGCTCAAGCTGTGCTTCGGTGAAGTCAAAGGGGACGTAAACGAGCGCGTATACGGTCTCGGCGTCGTAGGTGTAATCGTACGTGCCCGATCTGCCGTTCAGTCGGTCCTCGACCGCCTGACGGATGACGCGACCGTATTCGTCATAGGTGAGCGTGCCAAGCTTGTTCGTTCCCTCGCCACTCGAGACCAGCGACACGGGCAGACCGTTTTCATTCAGCGTAATGGTAAGGGTGCCTACGCGATCGCAAAGCGCGAAGGAGATGAGGGTGGGGATATACAGAAAGCGCGAAGATGCCCTGTTATCTGGTCAGCTCAACCGTTACGACAAAGGCGGTGTATTTGATCGTCAAGGAGAGGGTATTGGTCTCAGCGCTGTAAACGACAGGGGGAAAGACGGCGGGGTCGGGGGTGACGTCCGATGGGTCAAGCTCGGTATAAAACGAGAGGAAGCCCTCGTTCTCGCCCGTCTGATAAAAGACCCAGGTCGCTTCGCGATCCATGACAGGATCGTAGGTGTAGGTGTGCCCCTTGTCGAAACGAACGTAGCATGGCTCAAAGAGCTTATCTGCCTTGAATGCGGCGAGCGCGGCTGCCACGATGCCGTTTTCGTCCTCTGCGCCATACTCCTCCTTTAAGAGGGTGAGCAGATATTCATCCGCGTCAGGGGTAATTTCGATCTCGCTGATCCTCGAGAAGCGCCACTCTCCGGCAAAGGCGTTTTCAGACGCGTTGCAGCCAAAGAAGGCGGCCGTCGCAAATGACAGCAAAAGAACAAAAACAACAAGCTTTTTCATCATAAAATTTCCTTTCTCTTTTTCGGGAATAGACGGGGCACACCGTATACCTAAACGCCACGAAGGCCTCGGCGGTGCTCCGCTTTACGGCTGCGCCTATTATAACACGCCTCTTTGCGAATTGCAAGCATACGGCAAAAAACATACCGTTCTCAAACCAACGTACGTAAAAAACACAATAAGCAGTGCTATGACATCTTCCTCGAAAATGTTTTTATAATATTTATTGAAAAATATAAGCAAGAAACTGACGTTAGATACAATATTAAGGATCGATTTTGCCACGGTTTTCGGTTTTACAAGAAAATAATATACGGTATAAAACAAATCCAGCTCATAAAAAACCACCAATCCGCCGAGCGCGATGAGCATAGCCGCCCCCATGCCTTCCATAATATCCACACCGTTAGCCGGATCCATATCGTAATAGTAGGAATCTATGGCTCCTTTAAGAAAAAAGAACGAAGTCATCACAATCAACGTCAAAAAAATTGAGGTAATGATTATTTTTTTCTTCTTCATATCCTTGCCGCCTTTCTTGATTTTATTATAGCACACCTTGGGGGCGAGGTGCAAGCGGTTGGCTAAAATCCGTTTGCGCGGAGCGCAACATCATTGGGCGCAAGCCCACATCATTGCGAAGCACATCATTTGCACGAAGTGCAACCTCGTTCATTTGTGTCCGCCTTGCGGCTGAATGATGTTGAGCTAAAGCTCAAATGATGTTGCGTGCGTTGCACGCAAATGATGTTGTGTCCTGCGGACACAAATGAAAAAATCCTGAAAGCGATGCTTTCAGGATTTTTTGGGGGCGTGTTGACAAAAAAGATGCCACCTTATTTTTCTTTGAGTACATACATTTTTAAGGAATAAATAAATTTTATTTCTGTACGCCCTTTGTAATGAACGATGTAAAATTCATCTCCCTGTGAGACGAAATCATAGTTAACATTTTCAACCGACACTTTCTTAAATCCAACAAAATGAAGAAATTTTTCTGTGTGTCTATGAACGAGTTTTTCATCTTTATATTGCACTTCGCATACCGCAATATCAAAATCACCGTTTTGCAGTAATTTCCGTTCTGTCAAACTTGTTTTCAGTGATAGAAGATTGATCCAAATCGGCGCACTTGTAAGTCCGCCAACCAAAACTGACAAAAGGATCTTTAGATATACGTTTTCGAGCAGTGCAAAGAATCCGCAAACGGCTCCTATGGTAAGCGGCACAAAAAGCAGTGACAAGCCTCCGCACAACACCAAGGTCGAACGAATGTCTGCTGTATTATAAAAGCGGAGTTCTTTTTCTATAAACTCTCTCGTAATTTCGTTTTTCGTTTGTTTTTCCATATCCCCACCGCCTTTCTAATTTTATTGTATCACAGTTTTCGGTGTTTTTCAAGACCGAGGTGAAAAAATCCGTTTGCGCGAAGCGCACATCACGGCGAAGGGGTGAATAACATCAATTCCGAAGGAATTGCATATCATCAACACGAAGTGTTGTATATCATCAAGCCGCAGGAAAATGCACGCTAGCGCGTGATGAGATACAGCCCCGAGGGGCTGATGATATACACCGCACGTTGTGCGGCGATGATATGCCAAGCCTGCGGCTTGGATAAAAAAATCCCGAAAGCAAACGCTTTCAGAATTTTGGGGGTGTTTTGAACTTAGTGGCACGAATTAAAGTGCTATGAAAACCTGCTTTTCTACAACTATTATTTAAGATTTAA
>JAZQVK010000220.1:0-17946 GCA_045631765.1 Eubacteriales bacterium | reverse complement strand
CTTTTGCTGCCAATAAAAAAGGGTGCCTATCAAAAGCACCCTTTTTTATTTTTAGCAAATTAGTTTGCAGCGTCAACGATAGCGGTAAACTTCTCGGTCACCATAGAGGCGCCGCCGATCAGGCCGCCGTCTACGTTTTCCTTCGCAAGAAGCTCTGCCGCGTTCTTATCGTTCATCGAGCCGCCGTACTGTACGGTGGTCTCGGCTGCGATGGCATCGCCAAACATCTCGGCAACGGCAGCGCGCACGTAGCCGTTACCCTCGTCGGCCTGGTCAGCCGTGGCGGTAACGCCGGTGCCGATGGCCCAAACCGGCTCGTAAGCGATGATCACGTTCTTCATCTGCTCAGTTGTTACGTTGGTCAGCGCGATCTTGGTCTGGTACTTCAGAAGGGGCTCGGTATAGCCAAGCTCTCTCTGCTCCAGCGTTTCGCCCACGCAAACGATTGCCTTCAGGCCGGCGTTCAGGGCGGCCAGGGTGCGCAGGTTGACGGTCTGGTCGGTCTCGCCAAAGTACTGTCTTCTTTCGCTATGGCCGATCACCACGTACTCAACGCCGGTCTCTACCAGCATCTCGGCAGAGATCTCGCCGGTGTAGGCGCCGGCAGCCTTGAAGTGCACGTTCTCGGCACCGATCTTGATGTTCGTGCCCTTGGCAGCCTCAACGGCTGCGGCAATATCAACAAACGGCACGCAAAGCACGATGTCGCACTTATCCTTGCCCGCTACCATGGGGGCCAGCTCTTTAATAAAATTGCGGGCAGCGGAGGGGGTCATGTTCATCTTCCAGTTGCCGGCGATCACAGTCTTTCTCATCTTTCGCACCTCTCTTACTTGTTCTGCAGGCAGGCAATGCCGGGCAGCTCAAGACCCTCAAGGAACTCAAGCGAAGCGCCGCCGCCGGTAGAGATGTGGGTAATGCGATCGGCAAAGCCGAGCTGCTCGCAGGCAGCAGCCGAGTCGCCACCGCCAACGATGGTGGTAGCAGCCGATTCTGCCAGTGCCTTGGCAACGGCAATGGTGCCGGCAGCCAGGGTGGGGTTCTCAAATACGCCCATCGGGCCGTTCCATACAACGGTCTGCGCGTTCTTTACGGCATCGGCAAACAGCTCTCTGGTCTTTTCACCGATATCCAGCCCCATCTTATCAGCCGGGATCTCGTTCGAGGGAACGGTTACTACGTCGATGGGGGCATCGATGGGGTTCGGGAAATCAGCAGCGATCACGGTGTCGATCGGCAGCAGCAGGCGAACGCCCTTCTCCTCAGCCTTCTCCATCATGTCGCGGCAGTAATCAACCTTCTCAGAATCAAACAGGGAGGTACCGATGGAATAGCCCTTGGCAGCCAGGAAGGTGTAAGCCATACCGCCGCCGATGATCAGGGTGTCAACCTTGGTCAGCAGGTTGTTGATTACGTTCAGCTTGTCAGAAACCTTAGCGCCGCCCAGAATAGCAACGAACGGACGGTTCGGGTTCTCCAACGCCTTACCCATCACAGAAATTTCCTTCTTGATCAGGTAGCCGCAGTAAGCGGGCAGATAGTCGGCAACCCCCGCGGTGGTAGCGTGTGCGCGGTGTGCGGTACCGAATGCGTCGTTAACGTAGATCTCAGCCAGGTCGGCCAGCTCCTTGGCAAAGGAGGGGTCATTCTTTTCCTCACGGGCATCAAAGCGCACGTTCTGCAGAAGAACAGCCTCGCCATCCTTCATAGCGGCGATCTTCGCCTTGGCATCCTCACCGGTGATATCAGCGGCAAAGGCAACCTTGCCCTCTCCCAGCAGCTCGTTCAGCTTGTCGGCAACAGGCTGCAGGGTGAACTTCTTTACGTCGCCCTTTGCCTTCTCCAGCGCCTCAGCCTTAGCAGCGGCCTGCTCGCCCTCGGGCAGCTTTTCGATGGCCTTCTTTTCCTTCTTGGTCAGGCCAAAGCCGGGGGTCAGAATGTTGTGCGGCTTGCCCATGTGCGAGCAAAGGATCACACGTGCACCCTTGTCCATCAGAAAACGGATGGTAGGCAGCGCCTCTACGATTCTCTTTTCACTGGTGATGACACCGTCCTTCAGCGGTACGTTGAAGTCGCAGCGAACAAGCACGCGCTTGCCGGCCAGGCACTCGATGTCTTCAATGGTCTTCTTGTTGTACATAGACATGATACATACACCTCACAAAATAAATTTTAACAATATATAATATAACACAAAAACAAGCGCCAGTCAAGACCAAGCGTTAAATTTCTGTCAAAAATGCGAAATTTTTCCACGCAGCACCTTGTTCTGCCAGCAAGGCATTTAACAGTTTGTTCACATTTGTTATGGGGGGATTTGTTATAATGTAGGAGAGAACGAAAAAAGTATGGGGTGCAGGATGGAAAACGCTGATTTTTTAGCCTTTTGCGAGGAAATTCGAGCCGTATTTGCCGAAAATGGAATGGCCGCGCTGCTCACGCCCACGGCCTGCGAGCAGATGTATCGCCTGACCGCGCATATGCTGGCGGAAAACGAGCGGTATAACCTGACCGCCATTACCGATCAGCCGGGCATTATTCTGCGCCACTATGCCGATAGCCTGCTGTGTGCCCGCTATCTGACACCCGGCACGCACCTGTTAGATGTGGGCTGCGGTGCCGGCTTTCCCAGCCTGCCGCTGGCCATCTGCCGGCCTGATCTTTCGATCACGGCGCTGGATGCGACCGAAAAACGGGTACATTACGTTGCCGGCTGTGCCGATCTGCTTTCACTTTCCAACGTGCAAACGGTCTGTGCCCGGGCAGAGGATTATGCCAAGGGCGAGGCGCGTGAGAGCTTTGACTGCGTGACCGCCCGTGCCGTGGCTAATTTGCGCACCTTGGCCGAGCTGTGTATTCCCTACGTGCGTGTGGGCGGCAGCTTTCTCGCTATGAAGGCCAAAAGTGCTGAGGAGGAGCTGGCGGCTGCTCAGGCCGGCATTGGCACCCTGGGCTGCCGGCTGGAGAAAAAAGAGGAGATTTTGCTATCCGGCGGTGGGGAGAGCCTTTGCCGCACGGCGCTGATCTTCAAAAAGCACAAGCCAACGCCTGAAAATTATCCGCGCCCTTATGCGCGTATGCTGAAAAAACCGCTTTGAGAGGGAAGAGATGAAACGATTGTCTCGCTTGCCTGAATTGCTTGCCCCTGCCGGCTCGCCCGAGGCGCTTCGCGCCGCGGTCGCGGCAGGGGCTGATGCCGTTTATCTGGGTGGCGCAGGCTTTAATGCGCGGGCAAACGCCGTGAATTTTGATGATGCTGCCATGGCCGAGGCCATTGCCTATTGCCACGCCTATGGGGTCAAGGTCTACGTCACGCTCAACACTCTGCTCTACGACCGCGAGATGGAGGGCTTTCTTGCCTATGCCGCCTCACTCTATCGTATGGGGGTGGATGCGGTGATCGTAGCCGACCGAGGCGCTATGCGCTTGCTTTCGCGCTATATACCCGCGCTGCCCATACATGCCAGCACCCAGGCCTCTGCCCATTCAGTAGCGGGGGTCGACGATCTCGTTGCCTTGGGTGCCACCCGCGTGGTGCCGGCGCGTGAGTTGTCGCTTCCCGATATCCGCACGGCGGTGGAGAGATCACAGGCCGAGATCGAGGTCTTTCTTCACGGCGCGCTTTGCGTCTCTTATTCCGGGCAATGCCTGTTTTCCTCGCTGGTTGGCGGCCGCAGCGGCAACCGTGGCGAATGTGCCCAGCCCTGCCGCCTGCCCTATAACGGGGCCTACCCCATCAGCCTCAAGGATCTGTCGCTTGCCGACCATATTCCCGCCCTGATCGACAGCGGCGTTGCCTCGCTGAAGATCGAGGGCAGAATGAAAAGCCCCACCTACGTGTACGGTGTGACCGAGATCTACCGCCGTCTGCTGGACGAGGGGCGTGCCGCCACGGCGGCAGAGAATATCCGCCTGCGTGAGCTGTTCTCTCGCGGCGGCTTTACCGATTGCTATTTTACCGGCCGGCCGGATAAGCCGATGACAGGCACCCGGTCGGAGCAGGATAAGGCAGACAGCCGCGCACTTGCCGATTTTTCGATTCCCGAGCGAAAAATATCCCTTTGCGGTGAGGTGATCGTGCAGGCAGAAAAACCCGCCCACCTGACCCTGCGCACGGCAGACGGCCGCAGCGCTACCGTAAGCGGGGATATTCCCGCCCAAGCCAAAAACGCACCCCTGACAGCCGAGGGGCTTGCCGAGCGGCTTTGCCGCATGGGTGGCACGCCCTACTCGCTTTCGCCCTCTGATCTTGCCGTGCAGGTAGAGCCGGGCTTAAATCTTTCGCCTGGCGCGGTAAACGCCCTGCGCCGCGCGGCGCTTGCCGCACTCAGCATGCCGGATGCGGGGCGCGCTGCCTTTGCCCTGCCGGCCGGTGCCGGCCGCCCTGCGCCCGTCCGGCGGGCAGAGAAGCCCCTGCGCACCGCGCTCTTTTATTCCCACCGCCAGGCAGATGCCATTGGCAAGGGACTTTCCTTTTTTGACCTATTCTTTTTGCCGCTTGACGAATGGGAGGCGGCAAGCAGCCGCCCAAGCGGCGTGTATATCCCCCCCATCGTGCACGACCATGAGCGCGAAGACGTTCTTGCCATGCTGCACCGTGCCTACGAGGCAGGCATTCGCTATGCCCTGTGTGGCAATGCGGGCATGATGGCCGCCCTGCGGGAGATCGGCTTTGCCGTGGTAGGTGACTTCCGCCTGAACGTGACCAACCGCGAAAGCGCCGCCGCCTGGCGGGAGGCAGGGCTTTATTCCTGCATCCTCTCGCCCGAGCTGGTGCTGCCGCAGCTGCGCGATATCGGCTGGGGGAGCAGCATTACCTACGGCCGCATTCCGCTGATGCTGACCGAGCGCTGCTTTATGAAGGAGAACGGCGGCTGTGATCGCTGCGGTAGAATTACGCTGCGTGACCGCCGCATGGCTCAATTTCCCATGCTGCGTGAATACCTACACCGCAATCTGATCTGCAACAGCCTGCCCACCTATATGGGGGATAAGCAGGCAGCCCTCGCAGGGATCGCCCCGGTGGGTGAGCACTTCATTTTTACCATCGAAACGCCGGATGAGGCTGCCCGTGTGTTGCAAGCATACCGTAGCGGCCGGCCGCTTGCCGGGCAGGTGCGCCGCATTGCGGCCGCCCCGGCGCTAAAGGAGAAAAAGCATGAATAGCTACCGTTTTCAACTGCCTAAGGGGGTAAGCCTCATTCTTGCCTCGGCCTCACCGCGGCGGCGCGAGCTGCTGGGCGGCATGGGTCTTACCTTCTCGGTCTGCCCCTGCGACGTGGATGAGACCGTGCCGGGCGGCATGCACCCGCGCGATGCGGTGGTGCTGCTGGCAAAAAGAAAGGCAGAGGCGGTTGCCGCCCTCCATCCGGCGGCGATCATTCTCGCCTCGGACACGCTGGTGGAAATAGACGGTCTGCCGCTTGGCAAGCCGGTAGACGAGGCCGATGCCGTGGCTACGCTTTTGCGCCTTTCGGGGCGCGAGCATCGCGTGCATACCGGCGTGGCGGTGATCTACCACTCCCGCGTGCTGGCCGAAAGAGACACCACCCGTGTGTTCATGCGCCCCTTTGACGAGGGTGAGGCGCGCGCCTACGTGGCCACGGGCGAGCCGATGGATAAGGCCGGTGCCTATGGCATTCAGGGCCTTGGCGGCCGCTTGGTTGAGCGCACCGAGGGCGCCTATGATACCGTTGTGGGGCTGCCCACCGCGTTGGTAGACGAGCTGCTTTGCCGCCTGATGGAGACAAACGAATGAAGCGATTGACCAAACCCGAAAAGAAAGCGCGCATGGCCGCTATCATCGAGCGGTTGAAGGAGCGCTACCCGGAGGCGACCTGTGCCTTGGAATATGAAAACGACCCCTGGCGCCTGCTGATCATGGGGCGGCTTTCGGCGCAATGCACCGATGCGCGCGTCAATATCGCCTGCCGCGACCTGTTTGCCCATTTTCCAACCGCCGAGGCGCTTGCTGAAGCACCGCTTGAGGCGGTAGAGGCGGATATTCGCTCCTGCGGGCTCTATCACGTCAAGGCGCAAAACATCATAGATGCCTCGCGCATGCTGGTAGAGGAATACGAGGGCATCCTGCCCGACAGCATGGAGGAGCTTTTGCGCTTTCCCGGTGTGGGGCGCAAGGTAGCCAACCTGCTGCTGGGGGATATCTATCACCAGCCCGCCGTGGTGACCGACACGCACTGCATTCGCATCTGCGGCCGCCTTGGCATGTACCCCGAGGCCGAAAAGAACCCGCCGAAGATCGAAAAAATATTGGCTGAGATCATCGAGCCGGCCGAGCAATCGGATTTTTGCCACCGCATCGTGCACTTTGGGCGCGAGGTGTGCACGGCGCGTGCACCGGCCTGTGAGGGCTGCCCGCTTGCCGATCTTTGCCGCCACGCAGAGGAGGGGCTATGCCAGAAAAGCTGAAGATTGACCGCCCCGTGATCGTAGAAGGGAAGTATGATAAAATCACCCTCTCGGCCGTGCTGGATGCCCATATCATTCCCACCGGCGGTTTTTCGATCTTTAATCAGAAAGAAAAAATGGCGCTCATTCGCCGCCTGGGCGAGGAGCGCGGCGTGATCGTGCTGACGGATAGCGACGGCGCCGGCAAGCTGATCCGCGCCCATCTTTCCTCAGCCCTGCCAAAGGAAAAGATCATTCACCTGTATACCCCGGCCATTGCGGGCAAGGAGAGCCGAAAAAAAGCCCCCTCCAAGGAAGGTCTGCTTGGCGTAGAGGGCATGGCGGCCGACCGCCTGCGTGAGATCTTTGCCCCCTTTGCCGTGGGCAACGAGGTGCAAAGACCGCGTGGCCGCGCGGTAGAAAAGCGGGATTTTTATGCCGACGGTCTTTCTGGCGGCGAGGGCGCCGCCGAGAAGCGCGAGGCGCTGGCTGCGTATTTTTCGCTGCCGCGGGGCATGTCGGCCAACGCGCTGCTGGAGGCAATCAACCTGCTTTACGATTACGAGGCGTACAAGGAAGCGCTACGCGCGTTACCAGAAAAACAATAAGGGAGAAACGGTATGGAATTTTTACATTGGTTAGCCGGCATCCGCAACCCGGTGCTGGATGCGTTTTTCGGTGCTATTACGCACTTAGGCAGCGAGATGGGGCTGATCGCCATCGGCCTGCTCTTTTTCTGGTGCGTTGGCAAAAAGCAGGGCTACTATATCCTGTTCGTTGGCTTTACCGGCACCATCTTTAACCAGTTTTTTAAGCTGCTGTTCCGCGTGGATCGCCCCTGGGTGCTTGACCCCACCTTTCAGCCGGTAGAATCAGCCGTGCCGGATGCCACAGGCTTTTCCTTTCCCAGCGGCCATACGCAGGCCTCGGTTGGCCTGTTTGGCGCCATGGCCATGCTGCTGCGCCGACGCTGGATGCGGATCGTCTGCTTTGCTTTGATGATCCTTGTGCCCTTTTCACGCATGTACCTGGGCGTGCACACCCCGGCCGACGTGTTCTTTTCCTTCGGCCTGGCCATTTTGCTGGTGCTTGCCTTCCATTACGTGATGAATATTGCCTGGGGTAACCATAAGCGCATGGCAGCCGTGCTGGGCGTTACCATCGCGCTGGCCGTTGCCTACCTGCTTTACGTGCTGCTCTTCCCGTTCCCCGCAGATATGGATCCTGTCAACCTTGCCTCCGGCCGCAAAAACGCCTTTACGCTGCTTGGCGCGCTTCTCGGCATTGCCCTGGTCTATTTCGTAGACGAGCGCTACCTGCACTTTGACGTGCGTGGGCCGCTGCCCGGGCAGATCATCAAGCTGGTGCTGGGGGCCGCCATTGCCATTGGCATCAAGTCGCTCTTAAAGGCACCGCTGACCGCCCTGGTCGGTGCCGACCTGCAAAACACCCTGCGCTACTTCATTTTGGTGGTGTTTGCCGGCATCGTTTGGCCGCTCACCTTCCCGCTCTTTCGCAAGATCGGCGCGAAGAAAACCGAGCAATAAGCAATAAAAACGCCCTCAACAGATCTACTGTTGAGGGCGTTTTTATGCGATCCCGCAGGCCTTTCGCACAGTCTTGTACAGTGTCAGCGCGCAAATCGCCGGTATTTTCATTCATGCCGATCTGTGCGATGCTGATTTTTCTTTTTGCTTCTGCACCGGAAGATCTGGCTTCTAAACAGAATAATATTCATGGCGATAAAGAAGGCGACAAAGATGCCAAGCGTGAGGTACGGCTGCTTCGGTGCCAGGGTGGCCAGCAGCAGCATGGGGAAGCCGAATACGATGGCAGGGAAGTTCTGATAGACCAGGTTGTCTGCTGCCGGGGTCTCAAAATTCCCATCCACCTCGCGCAGCAGAATAATGCCCGTGCTGGCCGTGCCGGTCAGCATGCCGTACATGGCTAAGAACTGCTCCTCGGGGTAGTCCTTGAACAGCGTGCGTGCCACGATACGGTTGTAGATGTAGGTGATCACCAAGCCAACAGCGCCCAAGATCAGCATAATGCCCCAGTAGCGCTCCAGCACGTCTAAGCGGATGGCGGCTACGCCGGCCACCACCATAATATCAAAGAAGAAGTTGCTGGTGCGCGTGAGCAAAAAGCTGTTGGTGTAGTCCTTCTTTACCAGCTTGGCCTTTTGCAGCAGCTTGATCAAGGCCTTGACCAGGGTGGCTGCCAGTACGCCAAGCAGGAAGTTAAAGCCGTAGATGGTGGATCTCATGCCGGGCAGCAGATTGCCAAGCAGCACCATAAAGAGATAGGCGATGACGTAGGTGATCGCGATCAGCGCGACCTGAATGGTCAGCTTATCCACGCTTTCCTGCATGGGGATCTCGTTTTCTGCCTGCACGTCCTCTGCCGTAAAGGTCTCTTGCTTTTTCTCCATCGGCAGCTTGCCGCGCCGCTTCATGACGTTGAGGTGAATAACACCGCCAAAGCTGGCGCTGAGGAAGCCGAGCGCCGCGATCGTTAAGCCAAAGCTGCGGCCGCCGATAAAGCCGAAATTGTTTTCATAGATGTTGCCGTAGTTCAGTGCTTGCCCGGTGCCCTGGCCATAGCCAAAGGGGAGCAGCACGCCGGCCGCAGCAAAGAAATCCTTGACCACCAGGGTGGCCACAATGGTGATCACCAGGCCAAAGACCCCCTGTAGCAGATAGGTAGCCACGGTGGTTACGCCGGTGTTGAAGATTTCCTCGGCACGCTTGCCGGTCATTTTGCCCTTTGAGCTTTTCAGCGTAGAGGCGATAAAGCCCAGCGCCAAGGCGTGGTAGGTAATGATCTCCAGGCTGGTGGTGGGGTCTTCGCCAAAAAAACGAGCCTCAAAAAAGCTATAGCCGGCAATGGCCTTGAAGATGGCCTCTACGATCAGAATGATCGCGCCACCCGGTACCGAGGTCGGGATCAGAGAGCTTCTTAAAAACGGGATCCCCTTTTTCAACACGTTGCCTGCCAGCAGGCTGCCAAACAGCACTGCGAAGAGAAGCAAGGTGCCCCAAATACTAAAGTCCCAAAAATTGACCATCCCCGTCTCCTTTCTCTGCATGACGATAGCGGTAATAGAAATTCACGTATTTCAGCGCGTTGAAGCGCTTGTCACCCTTCAACTGGTAGATGCGTTTGTTGTGGTAAATGTTCAACTTGTTTTTGCCAAGCACCGCCGCAGCGGTGATCTCGTCAAAGGAAAAGGTTTGCTCGTCTACCGTGATACGGTCGCCGTATAGGGTTACAGCCGTTCTCTTTTTTAGTATCTGCTTGCTTTTATATACGATCACCTCAGAAAGCGAGGCGCTGTCGGTAAATGCCGGTCTTTCGATGTAATCAGCCGGGGTCAGAAGGTTAACAAGCTTGCATTGACCCTCATACCAGTCGGCCATGAAGCGGTAGGGAAACTCACAATCAACGCCCTGCAGCTCGGTGGTAGGCAGATAGCGTACCGCCCGCCCACAGGTCTGGCAGGTAACGGTATCACGGTGGCTTTTTAACTCGGCAAGGCCGCAAAAGGGGCAGGTGTACAAGGCACGCTCTATGTATTCGGCCTGCTTTTTGTGGAAGAAGAGGCGATCTGCCCGCGCCTCGTTGACGGTAAGCCCCTCACAGATCGTGCGGTAGAGCTCGTCGTCTGACATGGCGCGGTATTCCTCCGGCTCTATGACGCGGTGCACATAGCAATCCATGCGCCCACGGCGCACCACGTCGCTCCAGCGTGGGTGCACGCCGTAGCCACCCTCAATGTGGTAGAGAACGATCGGCAGCCCCAGCTTGCGCGCCAAGGGGGCAACCGCCGGGTTGATAAACACGTTTTTGCCGCTGTAGGTACGGTTTCCCTCCGGCGCCATGGCAATGGTGCCGCCCTCGCGCGCCACGCGCAGGCAGGTCATCACGGCAGAAACGTCGGTCGTTTGCTTCTTGATCGGAATGGGCGCGACCAGGTAGCGGATCAGGGAAGAGAGCCAGCCCTTGGAAAACAGATCCTCTGAGGCAACGTAATACACCGGCCCGCGAAAGGCCATGCCGGCAAAGAATTGGTCAAAGGCGGTTTGGTGATTGAATAAGATCAGGTAGGGGCGATCGCCCTGCTCCTTGAATTTTTGAATATGAATACCGTATTTCAGGCGCGAGTACGGATAGATCAAGCACCACGCAATATTGCGCACGATGCGGTGGCGGAGCTTCATCCACTTCTTCTTTTTGCTCGGCATATGTATGCCTCCCGTTGGATTGTTTCACCTATTATAATAACATATTATACCATAAAAGTCGGTTTTCGTCAAGCCTTGTCCTGTGTTCTTATCGCGCAAGATCGGTGAAAAAACGGAGCCCCCCGGCAGAAAAGGTATCTGCCGGGGGGCTTATTCGGTATCGTCATCCTCAAAGGAATATTCGTTTAACGCAGGAAAATCAAGAAATTCTGCAAGCGTCATATTAAAGGCATGCGCGATTTTGTGAAGGCTTTTTACGCCGGGATTCTTCGTTAATCCACGAACGATGTTGTCTAACGTTGATTGCTTCACATCGCTCATGGTTGCCAGCTTGTTAATGGCAAAACCGCGTTTTGCGCAAAGGTCGCGAATTCTTTTTATATACAGATCGTTGTAGTTCATACGGCACCCTGTTCTATGATAGCTACCCAATTATGGGTTAATATAATTCATATAGCAAACGGCGTTTTTTATCCTTCTTCGTTTGCAAAAAGATCGTCTTCAACGTTTTCTTCTTCAAGCATCTCTTTTGATTCCTCAGTCATTTCCTCGTCGGGAACATCCTCACCATCGCCAAAGTCTAAAAAATATCCGTTGATGGTAACAAGCATGCCTGTCTGATCTACCGCAAGGGCGTTGTACAGTTTTTCGGAAACGGTATAGTCCTTTTCCTCGCCCTCGTCGGTCAAAAAGGTAACGCCAAAGCGCACGGTATGGCGGCCATACAGCTCCTTGCGCAGCACACGGGCACCAACGGCCACCGGCTCTGCTTCTGCCGTTTCGCCAACGGTGTTGTCGATCTCGGCCGCTGTTTGTTCTCTTTTTTGCTTTTCATATTTGCTTTCCCGGATGATGAGATACGCAAAGAATATCAAAATGGCGGGAATGGCAATACAACAAAATATGATCTCCGGCTTCATACGGCTTCTCCTTTTGTAATAAGATGGTTACTCTTTCGTTGCCTCATACAGCCCGGCGTAGCGACCGCCCAGCGCCATCAGCTGCTCGTGCGTGCCGCGCTCGGCAATGCCCTCGTGGTCGATGAATAGGATCTCGTCTGCCCGGCGCACGGTGGAAAGGCGGTGCGCCACCACGATGGTGGTGCGCCCCACGCTCAGCGCGCTCAGGCTTTCCTGGATCATGCGCTCGGTCACGTTATCCAGGGCCGAGGTCGCCTCGTCTAAGATCAGAATGGGCGGGTTCTTTAAGAACGCACGCGCAATCGACACACGCTGCTTCTGCCCACCCGAGAGCTTGACGCCGCGCTCGCCTACGATGGTATCGTAGCCGTTCGGCATGGTTTCAATATATTCGTGAATGTTGGCCGCCTGCGCCGCCGCATAGACCTCCTCGCGCGTGGCGCTGGGGCGTGCGTAGGCAATGTTGTCATAGATCGAGGCGTTAAACAGGAACAGATCCTGCGCTACCATGCCAATGCCCTCGCGCAGCGAGCGGCGCGTGAGCGAGCGCACGTCATGCCCGTCTACCGTGATGCTGCCGGCTGACACCTCGTAAAAGCGGGGGATCAGATGGCAGATGGTGGTCTTGCCACCGCCCGAGGGGCCAACCAGCGCCAGCGTTTTGCCGGCCGGCACGGTAAAGGAAATATGCTGTAAAACCTCCTTTTCGCCCTCGCCGTAGGAAAAGGAAACGTCAGAAAAGGCGATCTCGCCGCGAATGTCGGTCAGTTCCTTGGCACCATCGGCGTCCTCCTCCGGCTCAGCATCCATGACCTCGCAAAAGCGGCTAAAGCCGCTCATGCCGTTTTGATACTGCTCAACAAAGCTGATCAGCTTGCGGATCGGCTGTAAAAAGACGTTCACATACAGGATAAAGGTCACCAGCTCCGGATAGTCAAAGCCGGTATCGCTGCCGCCGTAAAAGATAACGAACAGACCGCCCGCGATCAGCACCACCAGCTGCAAAATGTCTGAGGTGAGGGCCGAGCTGGCCATAAACGAGCCCATGACCTTTACCGAGCGGCGGCGGGATTCTACAAAGCGCGCGTTGTCAGCGGCAAAGCGCTGCTCCTCACCTGCGGCGGCGTTATACGCCTTGCTGACGCGAATGCCGGAGATACTGTTTTCTAACCCTGCGTTGATCTCGCCCATCTCGATCTTCGATTGGCGAAAGGCATCGTTCATCTCGCCGCGCTTGCGCAGGGTGATCAGCACCAGGATCGGCACCATACAAAAGACGATCAGCGTCAGCCACGGGTTGATGCCTACCATCAGAATAAAGGAGCCGACCAGCAGAATGGCCGAGATCAACAGATCCTCAGGGCCGTGGTGCGCCAGCTCAGAAACGTCGAACAGGTCGCCCGTCAGGCGTGACATCAGCGAGCCGGTCTTGTTGTTATCAAAATAGGTAAAGGGCAGCTTTTCTAAGTGCGCAAACATATCTCGCCGCATATCGGCCTGCATGCGCACGCCCATCACGTGCCCCCAGTAGCCGGTAAAGTAGGTCAGGCCGTATTTGATCAGGTAGACGGCGATCAGCAGAACGGAGCAGGCTAAGATCATCTTCCATTCGCCGCCCGGAATATAGCTGGAGAGGATGGCGCGCGTGACGTTGGGGTAGAACAGCTCGCACGCCGCCAGCACCATCGCCGCGGCCAGGTCTAAGAGAAACAAGGTTTTATGCGGCTTGAAATAAGAAACAAACCGCGAAAATTGGCTTGGCTTTTTCTTGTTCATGGTGTTCCTTTCTGCCCGCCATCCAGGCGGCCAAACAGCTGCAAAAGCAGCGTGATCTCTGCGGCGGCAGGCGGCCTTTTTGCCCGGTGCGCCAGCTCACGCACGCGGTTTTTCGCCGCCTCGCGTGAAAGAAAAAAGAAGGAGGTGAGCAGCTCCTCAGTGATCTCACAGTCCTCGCGGTGCGCCAGATAGCGCACGGCCGCTGCCGGCGCGAGCAGGGAAGCGGCAAAGGCGTTTGCCTCGCGCTCCTCGATCGCGGCATCCTCTCCGCCGGCGTGGCCAAGTAAAATATGCCCTATTTCGTGCGCCAGCGTAAAGGCACGCCGCCGCTCGCTTTCCACGCGCTCGTCGTACAGCACCAGGTAGAGGCCGTTGTGCCGCACGCTCAGCCCGTCGGCCCCGCTGTGCGGAAAGAGAGAGGCGCGGCTTGCCCCAGTCCTTTCGCAAAAGCCGGCGTAGCTATCAAATTGCACGGTCACCGGCAGCCGAAACCGGTCGATCTGCGGCCGCCCCAGGTCAAAAATGCTGGCAAAGCCCTGCCGGCAGAGCAGATCTACCGCGCACAGCTCGCTTTGCCGGATGGCGGCGCGCCTCACTTACCCTTGCCCGCCGCGCGAGAGGCCAGGTACAGGTCAATGGTGTTGCGAATGGTCTCGGTCAGCGCCGCGCGCTCTCGCTCAGAAAGCCCGTCCGCCGCGCGAAACAGGGTCAGCAGCTCCTGCTCCTCGGCCGTCAGGCGTACGCCGTCACGCTCCCCCTCCTCCGTTTGCAGCAGGTCGCGTACCGAAACGCCGAACAGGCCGGCCAGCTCCGGCAGCATCTTCATATACGAGGAGGAGCGTCCGCGCCGCCAGTTGTTTACCGTCTTTGGCGGTAGATTGGCAGCCCGCTCAAAGGCGGCGTCGCTGCCGTATCGCATCTCGATCAGCGAGAAGATGATCTCCCCCGTCTGTGCTACGTGCTCTTGTCCCATGGTTGCCTCCCGAAAATATTTCGCATAAATTGCGAAAAAGTATTGACTTCGTAATAAATACGATGTATAATAATAGCAGCCCCATTTTCAACCAAGAAAGAGGATGCCATGCTCCACTCAGCGTCGAGCATCTGTTTTCATTATAACACCATTTTTCGTAAAATTCAAGAATTTTCGCGATTTTTTGAAAAAAGAGAGGCAAAAAATGAAGGAAAAAACAGAAAAAGCCGCCTGCGTGCAAAAAACGCGAGAGCAGCTTTCGCAATATAAACGATTGGTGCGAGAGATACGGGATGACCGGCTGCGCCTGGCGCAGCTTCACGCCCAGCTGGAGCGAGAGGGAAGCGGCGCCGGGCTGCCCGACCTGTTTGGCTTCACGAGCGAGGACCTGGCCGCCTACCGCCGCTATATTGACGAGAACCTGGCGCGCTGCCTGACCCTGGTGGTCACGCTGCAGGGCTACATGAACAACATAGAGGATAGCGAAACGCGCCGCCTGTTCATCTGGCGATATATCTATGGCTACAGCTGGCAAAGGGTGGCCTTTGCTATGGGCTGGCATGATGAATCGCTGCCGCGCAAAAAGCACGACCGCTACCTGGCGCGTCATTCGCTGCCGCTTACGCCTCAGGCGGATCCCCGTGCGGTAACGCAGATCCCCGATATTGATGCGGCGTTACGCCGTGAAGCGCTCGAAAACGGGAGATGAAGTAAGAGGTGGTGGAAAAGCCTACCTCCTCGGCAATCTCAGTCACGCTTTTGCTTGTAGTCAGCAGCAGGCGCTCTGCCTCCCGCAGGCGCACCACGCATACGTAGGCTGAAAAGCCGATGCGCATGGCCCGCTTGAAGCAGCGCGAGAAATAGGTACGGCTAACGCCGCAGGCGGCCGCCGTTTCCTCCTCTGTCAGGTCGCTGTAATGCTCGCGCACGTAGGCCGCGGCGTGGCCGATCAGGCTTCCCTGACCGCTGCGCATGCTTTCTGCCAGTGGCAGGTTATCCTCCTGCCAGCGGCGCAGGATGTATAAAAAGATGTGGGTGATGTCGGCGCGAAGGCTCAGCTCGTATCCAAAGCGCTCTCCTTCCCATTCCTCCATCAAGTGGGTAAAGCGCTGCGGCAGATCGCTTTTTTTTAGCTCTGCCGCGCGAAAGATGCATTGCTTGTCCGGCATATTTTCGGTCAGCAGCAGCGCATATCCGTGGGCGGGGGAGGACCGCTCGTCTGTCAGTAGCACCTTCGGCAGAAATTTGATCACCAGATACGTTGCTTGGCCGCTGTGCCAAAACACGTCGTGTGCTTCGCCCGGGTGTATGAGCACCAAATCTCCCTCGGAAAGCAGGCAGGAATAACTGCCGGTGCTGACCATGGCCGTGCCGGCAATGCCAAACAGCAGCTCGGTGTAATCGTGGTAATGCATGCTCAGCGCACGAACGTGCGGCTTCAGCATCATGCGTATGCATTGAATAGGCAGGGTGATCCCATTGCGCTTGGCAAGCCCTTCGTCGTAGGCCATATATCCTCCATGACACAAAATTGATATTTTTTGGCAAAAATATTATAGCAGAAAATAAAGCGTTATGCTATACTTTTTGCAAAGAAAATCAAATTTTTCCAAAAGGAGAGCCTTATGAGTAAGAAGCTAAAGATCGCCGTTATCGGTTGCGGCGGTATTGCACGTGGGTGCCATCTGCCTGGCTATGCGAGAATGGATCATGTTGAGCTGGTAGCCCTGTGTGATATTATTCCCGAGCGCGCAAAGGAGCTGGCGGAAAAATATCATGTTCCGGCCACCTATACCGATTATCACGATGTATTCAACATCCCCGGCCTGGATGCCGTGGATATCTGCACCCCCAATTATCTGCATTCGATCATCGCGGTAGAGGCGATGGAGCATGGTCTGCACGTATTCTGTGAAAAGCCGGATGCGGTCAGCGTTGCCGAATGCGAGCGCATGAAGGCCACAGCAGAAAAGACCGGCAAGACCCTGATGGTCATGCGCAATAACCGCTATCGCGATACAGCCGTCTACCTCAAAAAATATATAGCCGACGGCAAAATGGGTGACGTGTACGCCGCACGCTGTGGTTGGATCCGCCGTCGCGGCATTCCCGGCAGGGGTGGTTGGTTCACCACTAAGGCGCAATCGGGCGGCGGGCCTCTGATCGACCTTGGCGTGCATATGATCGACTTGACGATGTGGCTGATGGGCAATCCGCATCCGGTGGCCGTCAGCGGCTGTGTTTACAACAAGTTCGCCGCCTCTGAGGAGGTGTATGATTCCGCCTCCGCCTCCCACGGTGATCGCGTGAAGGGCGGCACCTTTGACGTAGAGGATCTGGCAATGGGCTTTATCCGCTTTGATAACGGAGCCTGTCTGCAGATCGAGTTCTCTTGGGCCTCGAACATCGCGCATGAGAATCAGTTCCTTGAGCTGCGCGGCAGCAAGTCCGGCTGTGCCTGGAGCGCACAGGAGAACCGCCTGCGTCTCTTCACCGAGGAGTATGGGAAGACGGTGGATATCACCCCGGCGACTGACGATACGCGCTGTACGCCGATCCATGAAGCAAATCTGCGCCACTTTGCCGATGTTCTTCTGAACGGTGCAGAGCCGATGTTTGTACCGCAGCAGGGGCTGGATATGATTAAAATTTTGGAAGCGATGTACCGTTCTGCTGAGAGCGGACAGGAAATTCGCCTGTAAGGAGGGCTACTATGATTCGCGTATTGATTTGGAACGAGTACCAGCATGAAAAGACCGACGAACGCGTGCGCGCCGTTTATCCGGATGGCATTCATAAGGCCCTGGCCGATTTCCTTGGCGACGAGGAGATCGAGGTCAGCACCGCTACGCTGGATGATCCGAATTGCGGTATTACGGCCGAGCGACTGGCAGAGACCGACGTGCTGATCTGGTGGGGCCATATGGCACACCATAAGGTACCGGACGAGGTTGCCTTCCTCGTGCGGGATGCCGTGCTTTCCGGCATGGGTGCCGTGTTCCTGCACTCGGCTCACCATTCCAAGCCCTTCCGGTATCTGATGGGTACCTCCTGCAATCTCACCTGGCGCGAGACGGGCGACAGCGAGTTGCTGTGGGTCATTGAGCCGAGCCATCCGATCGTTGCCGGCATTGATCGCGTTATCAAGCTGGAGGCTGAGGAGACCTACGGCGAGCCCTTTGTCATCCCCACGCCGGACAAGCTGCTCTTTATCGGCCGTTTCTCGGGCGGCGAGGTGCTGCGCGCCGGCTGCCTGTACGAGCGCGGTAACGGTAAGATCTTCTATTTCCAGCCCGGTCACGAGACCTTCCCCACCTACTATAACAAGGACGTACAAACGGTCATTCGCAATGCGGTGCGCTACGTAGCCCCCACCTATCGGCAGATGACCGGTTGCCCGCACGTGCGCTTCATTACCGATGAGGAGCCTTACGTCTTATAATCAAAGGGCGGTGCTTGCAAGCACCTCCCTTTTTGTAGAAATGGTGAATTATACTATCAAGTGCAACACATTTAAGGAAAAAAACACTCATATTGAATCCTGTGTTATAATGAAGTTACCACACACCAAAATAACAAAAGGAGAACAATATGAGCTATACCCATTTTACCATAGAAGAACGCT
>JAZQVK010000219.1:0-2585 GCA_045631765.1 Eubacteriales bacterium | reverse complement strand
CTTTTTGGTCTATACGCCCGTGGCAGCCATGGCGGGGCTTGGTCTTTCGTGGGAAAACGCTGTGTTGATCGTAGATATCGGCGCTACCAGGACAAGCCTGATGCTGACCGGCGGTGGGAAAATTCTATATAAAAACACCGTAGCCGTAGGCGGTGATTCCTTTGATAATGCCATTGCCTCGTACCTGCTCAGCCGGCATCGTATGCGCATTAGCACGCGCTCGGCCGGGGTGGTGAAAAATAAGATCGGCACCGTGTGGATCAACCAAGAGGATCGCCGCATTGATATTAAGGGCAAGCAGGCAGACGATGGTATGCCGGCCACCGTGCGCCTTTCCTCACACGAGATGTTTGACGCATTAGAGGAGCCAACCGCCAGGCTGATCGCCGCGGTGTGCGAGGCTATCAATGCCATCCCCTCTGCCAACGTAGGCGAGATCTTTCAGCGCGGCATCCTGCTTTGCGGCGGTGCTGCCCAGTTAGACGGGTTAGATAAAATGATCTCGGGCGTCACCGGGGTCAACGCCCACGTGGTTGACCGGCCGGATGAGGTAGTAGCTATGGGCCTTGGCCGCATCTTGGCTGACCTTCCCACGTCTATGAAGAACGAAAAGATCAATATTTCACAGCGCTGCATGCGTGCGGAGCTGTAAATTTGGTGAGGAGAGCAGATGAAAGAAAAAAAGACCTCATTTTTTGTGCGGCTGGTCTGCTTGGTTTTGGCCGGGCTGATGGTAGCGGGCGGCTTGTATTATTTATTCGCGCCGCTGTTTTAGAAAGGATATTTTTGGTTTATGATGCAAGAAAACTATACGCTCTTGTGTGATTTTTATGAGCTGACAATGGCCAATGGCTATTTTGAGCTGGGGCGTAAGGAAGAGATTGCTTATTTTGACGTATTCTTCCGCAGTATACCGGATGGCGGTGGCTTTGCTATTTTTGCCGGGCTGGAGCAGCTGATCCAATACGTGTACAACCTGCACTTTACGGAAGAGGATATTCGTTTTCTGCGCACCAAGCAGATGTTTGGCGAGGAATTTTTAGATTATTTGCGCAATTTTCACTTCAGCGGCGATATCTGGGCTATGAAGGAGGGCACGCCGATCTTCCCCGGCGAGCCGATCATAACCGTGCGTGCGCCGATCATCGAGGCGCAGCTGATCGAGACCTTCGTGCTCCTCACAGTTAATTTACAGTCTCTGGTGGCCACCAAGGCCAACCGCATCGTTCGCGCGGCAGATGGGCGCGCGGTAGCCGAGTTTGGCTCGCGCCGTGCCCAGGGCGCCCAGGGTGCTATTCTTGGTGCCCGCGCCGCCTATATCGGCGGCTGTGGCAGCACCGCCTGCACGCTCAGTGATAGGGAATATCACATTCCCGTTTCCGGTACGATGGCACATTCCTGGGTTCAGATGTTTACCGATGAATATGCCGCCTTCAGCGCCTATTGCAAGCTGTATCCGGATAATGCGACCCTGCTGGTGGATACCTATAACGTGCTGGAAAGCGGTGTGCCGAATGCCATACGCGCCTTCCGTGAGCATGGACTGGAAAAATGTGCGATCCGCATTGATTCGGGCGATATTGCCTACCTTTCTAAAAAGGCCAGAAAAATGCTGGATGATGCCGGGCTGACGCATTGTAAGATCGTTGCCAGCAACTCACTTGATGAATTTATCATTCGTGATCTGATCTCTCAGGGGGCAAGGGTAGATGCCTTTGGTGTCGGTGAACGTCTGATCACCGCCAAGAGCGACCCCGTCTTTGGCTGTGTGTATAAGCTGGCAGCAGTAGAGGACGAACTGGGCAATATCGTGCCTCGCATCAAGATCAGCGAAAATAACGAAAAGATCACCAACCCCTCCTATAAAAAGGTGTACCGCATTATTGATAACGAAAGCGGACAGCCGATCGCCGACTACCTGGCTCTGGCAAGCGAGGAGATCGACGAAAGTCAAGCGCTTGAGCTGTTTGACCCCGTCAGCACCTGGAAGCGCAAGAGCGTGACCAACTATACCGCCCGTCCGCTGCACGTGCCGATCTTTGAAGGGGGCGAATGCGTTTACGAGACCCCGAGCATTGAGGAGGTCAAGCTCTATTGCCTGGCCGAGGTAGATTCCCTGTGGGATGAGGTAAAGCGCTTTGAAAACCCGCACCGCTATTACGTGGATCTTTCGCCGGAGCTGTGGGATATGAAGCAGCGTATGTTGAAAAATGAAGGTCAATTTTAAGGTGATAAGATGATGAAACGAATTTGCAGCCTTGTTCTTCTTCTTGGCATGCTGCTGTGCCTGCTTTCACTTGTGGCGTGTGACAATGCGCCGGGTGAAGTGACCATTGATGGCAACGAGCTGCTGCCCAATGAAAAAAATGATACCACCACGCCGGGGGTAGACGATGTACCCGAACGCGATGGCGGTATTGGTGATAACCAGCCGGTAGATCTGCCGTATCTGCCTGTGTAACAAAAAAGAGAGTGGATTGTTCCACTCTCTTTTTTATCAAACTGAACAATTAGCTCAGCTTTGCGTAGTTTACCTTAATGCCAGGGCCCATCGTGGTTGCGATAACGCAGCTCTTGATGTACTG
>JAZQVK010000218.1:0-1989 GCA_045631765.1 Eubacteriales bacterium | reverse complement strand
CGGCGTGCTGCTGAACCAGTGCCCGCACCAGCTCGACCTGTTGCAGTGGGTTGTTGGCATGATGCCGATCAACATGCGCGCCTTCTGCCATTTCGGCAAGTGGCACGATATCGAGGTAGAGGACGACGTAACCGCTTACTTTGAATACGAGAACGGTGCCACCGGCGTGTTCATCACCTCCACGGCCGATGCCCCCGGCACCAACCGCTTTGAGATCCTTGGCACCGCCGGCAAGCTGGTCTGCGAGCATGATAAGCTGACCTATATCAAGTGCCTGCCGAACGAGCGCGAATTCTGCGTTACCCACACGGGTGGCTTTGGCGAGCCGAAGTACGAGAACGTACCCGTAGAGACCGACGGCCAGAACCTGCAGCACGTGGGCATTCTGCGCAACTTTACCAACTACCTGCTCGGTAAAGAGGAGCTGTTCGTTGACGGTACCGAGGGCCTGAAGGGCGTATACCTGATGGATTCGATGCTCTTCTCCTCCTTTATCAACGACCAGGTGCCGATCCCGTTTGATGACGATGCCTACTATGCCGAGCTGCAAAAGCGCGTGGCCACCGGCCGCGTGAAGGAAGAGACCGCCGGCGTGGTTCTCGATACCTCCAGCACCTATGCGGGTGGTGGCAAAAAATGAGAGCCGCGATCATAGGCCTGGGTGCCATCAGCACCACGCACTACGGTGCGATCGGCCGTGCGGGCGGCGAGGTAGCCGCTATTTGCGACGTAGACGAGGCGAAGATCACCGCCTTTCGTGAAAAAACGGGCTGCGCGGCAACGGGGTATACCGATTGGCACGCGCTGCTGCGTGACGAGAGCCTTGACGTCATTCATATCTGTACCCCGCACTACCTGCACGCCGAGATGGTGATCGAGGCGCTGCTCGCCGGGCACCACGTGCTGTGCGAAAAGCCGCTCTGCATCCGCGAGGAGGATATTTCCCGCGTGCTGGCGGCCGAGCAGGCAAGCGGCCGCCGCCTCGGCGTTTGCCACCAGAACCGATATAACGAAAGCAACCTGGCCACCCACGCGCTGCTGGAAAGCGACCCGGCCAAGGCCGGCTTCGGCACGGTGGTGTGGGATCGCGGCGCGGGCTACTACGCCTCCGGCGCCTGGCGCGGCCGGTGGGATACCGAGGGCGGCGGCGTGATGATCAACCAGGCGCTGCACACCTTAGACCTGCTGCTTTGGCTGATGGGTCAGCCGGACACGGTGCAGGCTGACATAGCCAACCGCCACCTTTCCGGCGTGATCGAGGTAGAGGATACCGCCTCGGCCCTCTTCCGCTTTGCCGATGGGCGCGCCTTTACCTTCTATGCCACCACCGCCAGCGCAGCCGATTTCCCGGTGCAGGTGATGGTTGCTACCCAGGGCGGCCAGACCATCGTGGCCGCCAACGATACCATTACGATCAACGGCGAGATCCGCCCAAGCGACAGCGGTGATATCCGCTACGGCAAGGACGTGTGGGGCGATGGCCACGCCAAGCTGGTCAAGGACTTTTATGCCTGCATCGCGGAAACCCGCCCCTTCGCCATAGATGGCAGAGAGGGCGCGCGCGTGGTACGCGCCATTTTGGCCATGTACCGCTCGCAGGGCAGGGAAGAGAAGCTGTCGGTGTAAGCCCTTCCATCTATCCAAGCCTACCTCCGGTTACTAAGCCTCCCTCCGGGAGGGAGGTGCCGAGCGGATGCGAGGCGGAAGGAGTACCGGGTAGGAGAGTTTACAGAAAGAAAAGGAATATTCTTACGTGTAAATTCTCTGATAGGTATTCCCTTTCCCGGTTGATATGCTTTATAAAACAAAGCAAGAATAGAGTTTATCTATCAGCTTATTGTAACTACCCGTTACTCCCTCAGTCACGGCAAGCCGTGACAGCTCTCGCTGCGGCTCGGTCAACGCCACGGCTCTGACATGCCCCCGGCATGTCATTCACTACCGTGGCGCCGCTTCGCTTCACTCGCTGACCTCCCGGAGGAAGTCGGA
>JAZQVK010000217.1:0-4092 GCA_045631765.1 Eubacteriales bacterium | reverse complement strand
TAATTCACGCAGCCGGCGCTTATCCAGCAGCTGAATGCCGCTGCTGCGCGAGGCCGCGATCAGCCCCTCGCCGGCAAAGTATTTCAGCATACGGCTGACCACCTCGCGGGCAGAGCCCATGTATTTGGCGATCTGCTCGTGGGTCAGGTGCACGGTGTCGGTGCCCGTTTTGGCCACCTCGTCTAAGAGAAAGATGGCCAGCCGCTTATCCATGCTCATAAACAGAATCTGCTGCATGACCCACATCACGTCAGAAAACCGGCTAAGGGCGCTTTCCAAGGCAAAGATCTTGGCCTCCGGCATCCGGCGCGAAACGTCCTCGTAGGCGCAGCCGCCCAGCACCACGCACTCGCTGTTTTCCTCAGAATCCACAAACACGTCAAAGGTAATGCTTTCCAGCACGCAAGAGGCGGAAAGAATGCACATGTCACCGGGGAATAGGCGATACAGTGTGATCTCCTTTCCCTCGTCGGAAAGCAGGTATAGCCGCAGCACACCGCGCTTGATCAAGATCACGCCGGTGCACTCGTTACCATCATGAATATTGGCACCCTTTTCAAAGTGCACGTGCTGTGAGGAGCGCAGAAAGGTGCTCCGGTCTGCCTCGCTCATCTTGTTCCAGAAGGGAAAGGTCTCTTCAAACAGCCCAATCAATTCTTGTTCTATCATCCTATCACCTCTCTATTGCTCTCTTTTGATTATAGCACGATTTGTGCTTGGTGTCAATCTCTTCCGCCGTGCGAAAACCCATCTTTTTGTGACCAAGTCACGGAAGTGGCGTAAAAAAGAGCGTATAATAGAGCCATCAAAACAAAAAACAATTTTGGAGGATTTTATCATGAAGGATCATAAATTTTACGTTTGCGAGCGCTGCGGCAATCTTGTCGGCCTGATCGAGGAGGGTGGCGGCAGCCTGGTATGCTGTGGCCAGCCCATGAAGGAGCTGAAGCCCGGCACGGTAGAGGCCAGCCATGAAAAGCACATCCCTGTGGTAACGGTAGAGGGGAACGTGGTCAAGGTAGCCGTTGGCTCGGTGGCGCACCCGATGAGCGAGGAGCACAGCATTCTGTGGGTCTACCTGCAGACTGACAAGGGCGGCCAGCGCAAGGCGCTGCCGGTAGGAAAGGCACCCGAGGTCAGCTTCACGCTGGGTGATGAGCGGCCGCTTGCCGCCTATGCCTACTGCAACCTGCACGGCTTGTGGAAGGTTGATATCGTATAAAGGAGAAGAAGCATGAAGGAGACCGTACACCAGCTGTTAAACAGCCAGATCAATAAGGAATTCTATTCGGCATACCTGTACCTGGAGTTTTCCAATTACTTCAAGGCCAAGGGCTTAGACGGCTTTGCCAATTGGTACATGATCCAGGCGCAGGAGGAGCGTGACCACGCCATGCTGTTCTACCAGTACCTGCAAAACGAGAACCAGATCGTCACGCTGGAGGCGATCGAGAAGCCGGATAAGAGCTTCTCCTGCCATATGGACGTGTTGAAGGCAGGCCTGGCACACGAGGAATACGTGACCTCGCTGATCAACGATATCTATGCCGCGGCCTACGAGGTCAAGGACTTCCGCACCATGCAGTTTCTTGATTGGTTCGTCAAGGAGCAGGGCGAGGAGGAGACCAACGCCAATGATATGATCACCAAGATGGAGCTCTTCGGCGCTGACCCCAAGAGCCTGTATATGCTCAACCAAGAGCTGGCTGCGCGGGTCTATACCGCCCCGTCGCTGGTGCTGTAATAGGGCAAATGCAAAAGAGGGAAAGCTATTCTTTCCCTCTTTTTTGTTGCCTCAGTTGCTTAATCGGCGGCACCGTCATACACCAGTTCGCACCGGGCCAGCAGCGATTCCCATTCTGCACGGCTATAGTAATCGGTGATCTGATGATCGCCGGGATTCTGGTTCGGGTCCTCCTCGGCCGGCCCCGTTACCGAATCACCGATAAAACAAATAGAAACGGACGTTTTTTCATGAATGGGCTGCTTGAAATGCAAAACGACCTTCATGCTGGAGCCATCGTAGCCAACGCGCCCGCCTGTCAGGCGCACGCCGCATAGCATATCGTATACCGCGGCGATCACGGCAGGGTCATCACTTTCCCAGCCAATACCGCGATCATAGACCGCATGAAATTCGATGCGTTCGATATTCTCTGCCGTCAAGCCCCTTACATCATACAATTTCAAAAGAGCAGGCGCTCGCAGATACTGCCCAAGCAGCACCCCGGTCACCACAGCGGCCAGAACCAGCAGGATGCAAACGCCTATCAGTAAGATTTTTTTCATATTTTTCATATTACACTCCAAAATAAAGTACTATTTACGTACAATAAACCATGCAAAATCTCCTAAATTAGAGATGTTGATATACACTTTGCCATCTAGAACCTCTGTTGTATGTACAATTACATATTTATCCGATCCGCTCGTCATATACGAATACCCAACACCCGTAATTGTATGACGGTCCCACCCGTTTGGATATTGCGGAGTAGATACTGTTGGATAGTGAGAACTGATAGCAACGGCACGCCCGGCATTAATTTCGCTTAAATAGGTGGAGTAGGGGTTGCTAGAAATACCTCTTTCGGGAGCGCCGTTGGATTGCCTGGAAGGAAAATTGCAGTATGTGGGTGTGCCCAATCCTTTGCTGACAATATAGGCAGATACACGTTCTGGGAAATGTTCTGAAGCAGAACTGCCACTAGCACTCGTTTGTAATGCAACTGCCAATTCGGCAATTGTGTTGGTAGTATTCAAAGATGGGTAAAGCTTAGCCAGCTGCATGCCGATAGCTGTAGGAGAGCATCCATATGTCCATTGCCAATTTGGAACGGTTGACAGTATTTTTTCTTTTGTGTCATATCCCTTCGGTTGTACACCGGCAATATAAAGCTGACGTAGGGCAGAAAAATCTGCAGTTTCTGTTGTCGCGGTGTTAAGTGTCGCCGTTTCCGCTTTTGCTGTTTGATAGACTGATAAAACCTCTTCTAGCGCGTAGGTTCTTTCAGTTGCCAAATCCATCATGCTTTTTCCTTCCAGCACGTGGTATGCGCCTGGCATCAAATAAAGTGCACGGGAGGAGGATGTTATATCATAATACGGCGAAACAGCATCAGGCGCATATTGCAAAATGGGAGTTTCGGTTTCGTCGGCACTTATGATCACATAGGCATTTTTCCCCGTATCGGCATTTTGTATATCAATACAATATGCAATTATGGAGTTTTCTAGATCATAAAGCGGTGTGGTCTTTCTGATTGCAACATTTCTCCAGTCTTTTGTTGGTACAAAGAACGAAGGGGCGTGCCGTGCAATGGCATAAATGTCCGCCATGCCGCCTTTCTCACTATTCAAGGCATCAAGTGCCAAAACGGAGAAAAAGCTGCTGAATAAAAGGATTAGTGCTAAAAATAGGGCTAAAAACTTTTTGTTCTTCATGTTCTTTCTCCTTTAAATAGATATTTGATGCTATACTGAAAATATATCATCTAGTTTCATTATAACAGGTGATTATATGCATGTCAATAACTTTTTTATAATACTATAATATTGGATAATCACTGATTTTACAAATGAAAGCAAGAGGGAGGCGAAACGCCCCCCCTACAGTAAGCCTATTTTTATTACCGTAGGGGAGGGGCCTCCCCTCCCACGTGTTACGGCAAAAGCAATATGAAAGCTTTTATTCCTCGCTCCAATCAAACTGCACAACAGGAAAGGTTTTTTCATGCAGCAGGCGATCGTAGACCGCCTTGTATGCCTCCGGCTTGTGCGTTTCGTTGACAAGTGAAGCAAGCGAAAGCCGCCCGCCCTCGATCAGGCGTAAAATGGCCATGGCGTCGTCGTGCGTGGTCCACATACCGGGCGAGGATTCCTTTTCCGGCCGGGCCAGCGTGTGCGCGCCGATCAGCGATATGCCGGGGCCGTGCACCTTGTGGTAGTAGTCTACCGTGAAATCCGAGCTGCGGGTGCAGCCCAGCAGCGCCACGCGGCCAAAGGGGCGCATGCAGTCCAGCACCTGGTTAAGCGCCACACCCACACCGGTCACCTCAATGGCTACCTGAATACCGCCGTGCGAGAGGCGCT
>JAZQVK010000216.1:0-2771 GCA_045631765.1 Eubacteriales bacterium | reverse complement strand
CCGGAGGGAGGCTACTATCAGCCGACTCGGTTCTTCGCCGGGCGGGGCGCCCGGGAGGTCGGCCCCTACGGGGGTGATGCTTTTTAGTTCAATTAAAAACCAAACAATCAAGGGCCTTTTGTTCGATTTTGATAATATAGGTCAAAGGTTTTCGCCGGATCAGGCTTCCCTGCCCGTCAGACCTCCATTACGATAGCGAGGATCATCGGGCTGCGCTTGGTCTTTTGGAAGAAGAATTTGCTGAGGTCGTCGCGCAGCACGTTCTTCAGCTCCAGCCAGTCCTGCGTGCCGCGATCGAGCGAGCGCTGCAGGCTCTTCTGCGCGATCTCGCGCGCGGCATCCATCATCTCCTCCGATTCGCGCACGTACACGAAGCCGCGCGAGACGATATCCGGCCCGGAGAGGATGGTCTTTTCACGCAGCGCGACCGTGGCGACCACCACGATCAGGCCGTCCTGTGAGAGCAGGCGGCGGTCACGCAGCACGATGGCGCCCACGTCGCCGATGCCGGCGCCGTCGACCAGCACCTTGCCGGCCGGTACGCTGCCGTTCCAGCGGGCACCGTCAGCGTCGATCTCCAGCACGCGGCCAAGATCGCCCACGAAAATGCGATCGGCCGGCATGCCCATATATTCCGCGATCTGCTTGTGCGCGTGCAGATGCCGCATCTCACCGTGGATGGGCATAAAATAGCGCGGTCTGACCAGCGCGTGCAGCAGCTTCAACTCCTCTGCGCAGGCGTGGCCGGAGGCGTGCACGTTGGCCGTGGTGGCATCGCTGACCACGCGGATGCCGCTGGCGATCAGCGCGTTGATAATGCGGTCGATCAGCAGCTCGTTGCCCGGGATAGCGCTGGACGAGAGCACCACCGTGTCGCTCGGGGTGAGCTTGATGCGCTCGTGCGAGCCAAAGGCCATGCGGTAGAGCGCGCTCATCGGCTCGCCCTGGCTGCCGGTGGTCACCAGCGTGATCTGCCCGGGGCGGAAGCGCTTTAGCTCGCCCACGTCGATCAGCGTGCCCTCGGGCAGGTTCATATAGCCCAGCTCGGTGGCCGCGCCAATCACGTTCTCCATCGAGCGGCCGAGCACGGCCACCTTACGGCCATACTTGACCGAGCAGTCAATGACCTGCTGCACACGGTGCACGTTGGAGGAGAAGGTGGCAATGACCAGCCGCTGGTCGATATTTTCACGGAAGATCTGCTCAAGCGAGCCGCCCACCTTGCGCTCAGAGGGCGAAAAGCCCGCCCGCTCGGCATTGGTGGATTCGGCCAGCATCATCAGCACGCCCTCGTTACCCAGCTGACCGATGCGGGTCAGGTCCATCATGTTGCCATCAATGGGGGTAACGTCCAGCTTGAAGTCGCCGGAGTGGAAGACCACGCCCAGCGGCGTGCGGATGGCCAGCGCGCAGGCATCGGCGATCGAGTGGTTGACGTGGATAAATTCGACCACGAAGGCACCCAGCTGGATCACGTCGCCGGCCTCGACCGTCATCAGGCGCGGCTTTTCGGGCAGCTTGTGCTCGGCCAGCTTGTTGCGGATGATGCCCAGCGCCAGGCGCGTGCTGTAGATGGGGGGATTGAGCGAGCGCAGCACGTACGGGATGGCACCGATATGGTCCTCATGCCCGTGGGTGATCAAAATGCCGCGCACGCGATCCTTGTTCTTTTCGAGGTAAGAGATGTCCGGGATCACGTAGTCAACGCCCAGCATCTCCTCATCCGGGAAGGCAAAGCCGCAATCGACGATGATGATATCGTTTTCGTACTCGAACACCGTCATGTTCTTGCCGATCTCCATCAAGCCGCCCAGCGGAATGATGCGCAGCTTGCCGGTCGGCTTTTTGGGGGTCTTGCCGCTCTTTTTGAATTGTCTCTCTTTTTTTGCGTTCTGGTTGACAATTGCGCCGGTGCTCTGCTCGGCGTGGCTTTCGCGGGCGGAGGGGCGTGCCGGCGTGCGCGGTACGCGCACGGGCTTTTCCTTCTGCCCGCGGGGCTTCTTCTCTGCCGGCGCGGCGGCCGGCTTTTTGCTCTTTGGCTGCTGTGGGGCAGCCGGCTTTTCCTTTTTAGGGGTGGGCTGCTTGGCCACAGCCTCGGCAGTCTTTTCCTTCTTGGGGCGGAAATAGGGGTGCTTTTTCGGCGCGCGCTTGGCGCCGTGTTGGTTGTTGTTTTCTTGGCTCATATAAAACCTTCACCCGGAAAAATGGGCAGACTGATCCCCTTGGGCTCCCGGGCGCTGACAGACAGTAAACACCCCAAGAGGAATGACGTGCCGGGAGGCCGTGGCGAACAAACGTCCTTTCGCCGGGCGCGGGCAGCTTGTAACGTACATGGCGCCGGATGGAAACGGCGCATCTTTATTATATTATACACGAAAACGCGGAAAAATGCAAGAGGGGGAAAATAAACGTGGCGAAAGGGGCTGCAAGGCCCCGCGACCGCCCGCCAGTCGGGGGGAAATCAAGCAAAGGTTGTTGTCCTATTTTATCAAAAACTAAGAAAACAGGCTTGATTGCTTGGTTTTTTGATTGAATTGCAGAATTCCCGCCCGGCGGAGCGACGAACAGGTTGATAGCAGCCTCCCTCCGGCAACTAAGCCTCCCTCCGGGAGGGAGGTGCCGAGCGGATGCGAGGCGGAAGGAGTACCGGGTAGGTGAGAGTAACAAAGGAGAGAACATATTCCTATGTGCATATTCTCTGATAGGTATTCTCCTTCCCGGTTGATATGCTTTTCGAAGCAACGCAAGAATAGAGTTTATCTATCAACCTG
>JAZQVK010000215.1:0-5568 GCA_045631765.1 Eubacteriales bacterium | reverse complement strand
AAACACGCCTGCGGCGTGATTTGGAACGAATCCCCGCCCCAAATTCCCGCAAAGCCTTGCAATCTTCCCGATTTTATGCTATAATAAAGTTGTAAAATCCTTTATAGGAGGACTACTGTATGAAATTAAGACGAATACTTGCTTGGATCATAGATTGGAATTTGTGTGGTATTCCTGCGCTTATATATGCTTTTATTTTCAAGACAATTACAGAAGCTCAAGGATTAAAGACCGTATATGCTCTAATATTTGTTCTTTTTGTTTTGTCTTACCCTGTGCTTTTCGTCGTTCGAGATGTTCTCTTCAAGGGAAGAAGTGTCGCCAAGCGCATTTTTAAGCTTCGTGTTATAGACAACGAAACGAACGAGCTTCCCAAAAAACAAAAATTGATTATTCGTAATTTGTTTTTCTTTATTTACCCGATAGAAGCGATTCTCCTTATTGCAACAAATAAATCTATCGGAGATATGGCTACGAATACAACGGTGGTCAATCGTTAACGTCATCTATTTCGGTCACCAAACACAGAAAAAAGACCAACTCACTTGTGAGTTGGTCTTTTTTCAACGAGGTGTTCCGCTTACGCGGAACGTGATGTGCCCTTCGGGCTTGATGTTTGCTTCGCAAGTGATGTGCGCTTCGCGCAAACGGAATTGTAGTCTTGCTGATTGATAGTTGATTTTCAATCGAAAGTATGATATAATTGATATGAGAAAGGCGGTGGAAGTATGGTTCAAAACACAAAAGAATTATATGAAAAAATGCTTACCACGCCTAATTTGTGCGGCAAATTTGAGCTTGTTGACAAAACTATATTTTGGGATCTTTTTGACGGATACGATATTCAAATATCAATCGAACCACCTGCAACACATGTTAGTATAGAAAAGAAATTGTTTTGGAAAATCACCGATATGGTAACACATTGGCACCCCGAACAAGAAGATATATACGACGAGGTATGCAAAATCGGCTTAAAAGGCAATGTGCTGGTTATTCGAAAAAACTTACTGTTCACTTCTACGATCTATATGGGGAAAGAAGAGTTATGCTCTTATTCTTCTAAGAAGAGATGGTCATGGGGGAGAATTTATTATCTTAAGGCAAAATAATATGTCATCTAAAACGGTCGCCAAACACAAGAAAAGGGCTCACCATCCGGTGAGCCCTTTTTCTTGTCCGCGGCACCGGCGCGAAATATTCCTGTCCTCTCTTGACTTTCTCCTTGCTTTGCTTTATACTGTAAACAGCTGTGACACAGCAAAACAGACAACGAGAGGCTCTTGCGCATGAAGAATGAGCAGCATACGGGCGCACGCATTCGCGTGGCTACCTTTAATATTGGCGATTTTACCACTGCCAGCGGAAACGCGGGCAACAACATCCAGTACGGCAGCGGTACGGAAAAGACCTTGGCGGACTATATCGCGGTCTTTCAAAAGGTAGGTGCTGACCTTTGGGGTCTGCAGGAGGACTCGGAATTCTTCTTCTACCCCGAAAAAATATACCCCTACGATGCCCTGTATAAGCAGATCCTTCCTAACTACGAGCGGGTGTTTACCGGCGCCTATAACGGCAAGGCCTTTCTTTCGCACCTTGCACTGCGCGAGGTTGCCCCCGTTGATTACCCTGCGGCGGTAACGAGCTACGCGCCCGAGGGCACCAAGACCTACGGGCACCCCTGGTTTCTTGGCGGCAAGATCACGCTTGGCGGCAAGGAGATCTCGCTGGTCAGCCTGCATTTTGATTGGCACTGCAAGGAGCGGCGCGCCGCGCAGATCCAGGCGGTGATCGACTTTGCGAAAAGCCGGGAATACTGCATCATCTTGGGTGACTTTAACCCCGAGAACCTCATCAACGGTGAGCGGCAGTATGACGAGGACAGCGTAGCGCCCGACACCATAAATATGTACCTGGCAGATTGGAAAAGATTTACCGATGCAGGGCTTACCTGTGCCAACGGCGGCGAGCATGGCACCTTCGGCACCATTATGAAGAACGGCGCACCCGCCTCACCCTACCCTTGGGATAATATTGTGGTAACGCCGAACATCCGCATCCTGCATGCCGAGGCAGTCTACGAGCCGTGGATGGAGGACCATGCCATCATGCTGGCCGACCTGGAAATTCTGTAAACGAAGGGAGAAGGATATGGCTCAAAAAATACGCCTTACCCCACGGGACGTGGAAGCGGACATCATCAACGGCATCAAGCAAGGAAAGAAGCAATCCGAGGCCTCTTACCGGCGCGAGCGGATTGGTCTCTTTATAGCGGCATGCCTGCTCGTCATTATAGAATTTATTTATCCGCCCTTCTTCCTTTGGCTGCTGCCTGCCTTAATCGCGTTTTTGCTCGTCCTCTTACCGATCGCCTATATCCGCCGCCGGCGGCACATCCGGCGCGTGACGATGGGCGACTATACGGTGCAAAGGGCGACCGTTTCGCACACTGCCCATGAAAGATACTGGGAAAAATCCGGCCGGCGCCATTCCCGGATCGTGGAGTTCTACACGCTTTCCTTTGAGGGCGGCGCCGCCTGGCAAATACCGGATGAAAGCTACCGCTGGTGCATGAAGCCACCCGCCACGGCACGCGTGATCTACGAAAGCGCCCACTGCGGTGATGAATTTTTTCTTGTTACGCACAAGGAAAGTGGCGAGGTGGCCGTTGCCTACCACACGGCGCTGTTTGATTGGCGCGAGGACTGAACATTTCCCAAAAGGACATATTTTTAGCGGTTTGTCCATCACGGAAATTGTTTTTCCTTTATGCGCATGCTATGATAAAAGCATAGACAACCGTCTGCACGATCAACAAAAAGGAGAGCACTTATGAAACACTACGGTCCTTCTCTACCCAAGGAGGTCTGCTGGGATATGCGCATTGCCGAAAGCGCCAACGGCGTTCGCCTGCAGATGCACAAGCCCGTGCGCAAGGCCCCCATTCTAACATGCGACATGCCGTGGGAGGGCTCTGGCTGCTGTTATGCCAAGATCTTCTACGATGGGGAAAAATACCGGTTTTATTATCGCGGCCAAAATCGCGGTGGCGACGTTCATCACAGCGTTTGGTGCGTGGCATATTCCTATGATGGAAAGAATTTTATCCGCCCTGATCTTGGCATTTTTGAATTTGAGGGGTCGAAGCATAACAACATTATTATGCAGATCGACAACCATTGCATAGACAATTTTTCGATCACCTTTGATGAGAACCCGAACTGCCCGCCTGATGAAAAATACAAGGCCTTTACGGGGATCTACGAAGAGAATATCCGCTACCTGCACTATTACACGAGCGGCGACGGTATTCATTTCCGCGAGGTTGCCCCCCTCGAGGCATCCGGAAATTTTGATTCGCTGAACATCTGCTTCTGGGATGAGCGTAAGGAATGCTACAGCCTTTACCTGCGCGGCCTGCACGATGCAGACCCGGCCCACAAGATCCCCTACGAGAACGAAGGGCACGTGCGTGACGTGCGCGTTTCCTATTCCCACACGATGGAGGATTGGACAGACCCCGTGCCGCTGGACTTTGGAGAGGATGACAAGGACGAAATTCAGCTTTACACCAACGGTGTTATGAAATATCCGAACACCGATATGTATATCGGTATTCCCACACGATATATTGACCGCGCACAGGATAGGCACAATTTTAAGTATCTTTCCGACCTGGGCGGCTTCCGCACACAGGTACTGGGGGGAGAGCACGAGCTGCGCCTTGCCACCGCCGTTACCGAGGCTATGCTGATGACCTCGCGCGATGGTCTTCATTTTGAGCGTACCAAGGAGGCATTTTATACCCCCGGCATAGAAAACGCCGATAACTGGGTGTATGGGGATGGGTATTTTGCCGTTGGTATGGTTGAAACCGCCTCTGATTTCGAGGGTGAGCCAAACGAGCTTTCGCTATACGTGGGCACCTATCCCTTCTATCGGTGCGCTACCTTTTCCCGCTACACGCTGCGCATGGACGGCTTCTTCTCCTGGCATGCGGACTTTGCGGGTGGCGATATCACCACCAAGCCCTTTACCTTTGAGGGCTCCTCTATGCTTCTGAACTTTGCTACCTCGGCACTGGGGTACCTGCGCATCGAGATCCTGGACGAGGATGGCAATGCCATCGAGGGCTACGATACCGGCCGCCTTTTTGGCAACGCCGTGGCTCGCCCCTGCGACTTTGAAAAGCCGCTTTCGGCACTCGCCGGCAAGCCGATCCGCCTGCGCGTGAGCATGCGCGACGCCGATCTCTATGCATTCCGTTTCGCGTAAAGCAAAAAAGGACGAGAATTTTTTCTCGTCCTTTTCTTATTACAACAAATTCGGCTTGGTAGAAAACTTGCCCAGCGCCTTGATCACCCCGTCGATATACGGGCGGTTGAGGCTGTAGAGAACGGTCTTGCCCTCGTTATGTGCCTTTAGCACCTTGGCCTTTGTTAACACCGTGATGTGGTGGTAGGCCGTAGAGCCGGAAAAATCAAATATCCGCTCAAGATCCTTACATACGATGGTGTCGCGCTGCAAGAGCAGCTCTACGATCTGCATACGGTTCACGTCACCGATCGCGTTGCCAAATTCACGCAGGTCAATAAGATCGTTTTTTTGCGCAAGCGTATCAAGGCCATTTCTGTAATCTACCCCCAGCTGAAGATAAATGCTTTCCCCTATGGTGGCATAGAAGATATGGTAGTGGTTTAAGAGACAATAGGAAACGTACACGGGCGGCTCTGTCCCCTCTAAAAAGTGAAGATCCATGCTACATCCATCACTTAAGGAGTCGCGCAGCATCGGGAAATCATTCTCCGCAACTGCCTGCATCAGCCTTTCATAGTTTTCCTGGTAGTATTTACGCAGCAAAAGCTCCTTTTCTATCAGCTCATACTGCAGGATCTGGATATAGGAGGTGTGGTCGATAAAGAATTCGTACAAGAGGTTCTTCACTTTCTCCTCGTGATGAGAAGCCTTGATGCGGGAAAAGAGCTTAGCCTTGGATTGCATGCACTCCTCGATCTCTTCTTCTGAGAGCGTGTACAAATAAAAGCGTATCATGCGGCGAACGACCTGGCCGTGATCACGAAAGTCCTCCATCCAGACCTTGGCATTGAAGCCGGAGGCATATTCCCTGCGATGCGGATCCCAATAATGTGTTGATACAAAGCAGCGGCCATTCTCCGTACGGTGGAAAAAGATGCGCAGCTCCTCCGGGATCGGGCCAAAGTACGCCTTGATCCCTTCATAATAGGCTGCGTCCTCTGCCCTTTTCTTCGCATCAGGCATTTCGTCAAGGAAGGATTGCGTATCAAAGTGCATGCAGAATATAAACATCAGATCAAATACGTAACCGGGCTCCTTAATATACTGTACACTTGGCATATAGGCACCTCTTTTTTTCGTGTTTTTTGCTGAAAAAGCAGCAGGGCAAATCTTCCCATAATTATTATATCACAGAAATAAAAAAAGTCAACTTGCTTTTTTCGGACTTTTTTGGCGTCTTTTGGGCGGTTTTCTTTACTTTTTTCACGCCTGCGCTATCATGATGCTATTCTGCGTAGGACAAAAAGCATA
>JAZQVK010000214.1:0-20050 GCA_045631765.1 Eubacteriales bacterium | reverse complement strand
CATCGGCAGGCAGACCCAATACCGCTCGGCACGCCCCTCTAAGCTGGCAAAGGTTCGTTCCACATATTCGGTGGTGGCCTGGTACTGCGCCTCAAAATCCTGATGATAGACACTTAATACCCGATCCGGATAATACTGGTCACGAAAATCTAACACCATATTCAGCAAAAGACCGCTATCCTTACCGCCGGAAAAGGAAATGAAAATATTATCAAACTCGGCAAATATATAGTGCATACGTTCTATAAATGCGTCGTATACACTTTGCTGTAGGTAATGGCGATACATATGCACTCCTTATAGCCTATTTTCACAATATTATATCATTTCCTTCGTCCATTTTCAACAGATTATAGGAAAACTTTTCCTTTTTCGTGGACAAAAAAGCCCCCACAGGCTTTAACCTGTGGGGGAATTTCATTACAAAAGATTGATGCCGTTTTCGGCGCAAGCCTTGTGCAGCTCGGGCGACCAATAGGAGGATTGCACCTCGCCAATGTGCGCCTTGCGCAAGAAGAACATGCAAAGACGGGATTGCCCGATACCGCCGCCAATGGTATACGGCAGCTCGCCGGCCAGCAGGGCGCGGTGGAAGGGCAGCTCTGCCCGTTTCTCACAACCGCGAATAGCCAGCTGACGGCGCATGGCCTCTTCATCCACGCGAATGCCCATGGAAGAAAGCTCCAACGCGATATCCAGCACGGGGTAGTATACGATAATATCGCCGTTGAGCGACCAATCGTCATAGTCCGGTGCGCGGCCATCGTGCGGCTTACCGCTCTTCAACGCGCCGCCAATGCCCTCAAGGAACACGGCACCGTAGCGGCGTGCCGCCTGATACTCACGCTCCTTACCGCTTAACGTGGGAAACTCGTCCTCCAGCTCCTGCGCGGTTACAAAGGTGATCTCCTTTGGCAGCAGCTTGTCAATAAAGCTGTATTCCTTGACGATATAGTTTTCGGTATGCCGCAGGGCAGAATAGATATTGCGCACTACCTCGTGCAGCAGCTCTCTCGTGCGATCCTTTTTGTCGATAATGATCTCCCAGTCCCACTGGTCAACGTACATGGAGTGAATATTATCAGGATCCTCATCGCGGCGGATGGCATTCATATCGGTATACAGCCCCTCACCTACCTCAAAGCCGTAGGTCTTGAGGGCGGCGCGCTTCCATTTCGCCAGCGAGTGCACGATCTCCAGCTCCTCGCCCGTCAGCAGATCAAAGTGAACAGGGCGCTCTACACCGTTGAGATCGTCATTCAGACCGCTGGTGCTTTCCACAAACACGGGGGCGGAAACGCGGGTCAGATTCAGCTCAATGGCCAGATCTCGTTCAAAAAAGTCTTTTACCTTTTTGATGGCCTGCTCTGTCTGCCGCAGGGTCAGCAGCGAACGATAGCCTTCTGGAATTTGCAGATGCATAGGAACACCCCTTTTTTATCAATATACTATTATTTTACCACATACCCTACATTTTGTAAAGGGTGTTTTCTATTTTTCTCGCAAAAGGGGCGGTACCGATGGTACCGCCCCTCGCGTATCATTTTTCGGTTACGTTTTTACAGCCCTTGGGATAAAAAAGATACTTCTTCTCCTTCGTGGTCCTGTTGCCGCTCACGATCACGTTATCGCAATTGCGCGTTACGATATCGTAGCGCGGGCTCTTTTTACGGCGGTTAAACCGATCAATGCTACAGTTTTCAAAGACGTTGTTCTCGATGCGAACGCCGTCGGTTGCCGAAACGTAAATGCCGCTATTACCCATACCGCGGAAGGTGTTGCCATAGATCTGCACGTTGCGATGCACGCCTGCCGGATAATCGTCTGCACCCGCATCGTGACAGCCCTTGAGCACGATCGCACCAAGATTGGCGGCGCTCTTGATAAAGGCACACTTTTCAAACACGTTGTTGCGGATGATGACGTTGTCTGACGGGCCTACCTCATACCACACCTTAATATCCGGCGAGATGATGATAGACGGCAAAGACATGCCCCAAACGTGGCAATCCTCTACAAGGATATTGTGCGTCTGAAGCAGGAAGCCGCGCGCACGCGTATTACGTGCCTCACAGCCACGCAGGTGTGTAGCGGCGAAGAAGGCGGTGTTGGCAATGGCATCACCCACGGCATAGTCACCGGAGGTGGCAGACACGGTCACCTCACCATCCTGATACGAGGCAAGCGTCAGCTTGCCCTTACAGACAAAGGTTTCGGGATCGTAGACCTCGATCACGTCGCCTGCCCGCGCCCATTGATCACGCAGCGGTGACAGGCCATTACGGAAGCGATGCTCCAGCTTCATGCTGCCATCCTCGCGGATCTCGGTGATCTCACCGGCCTGGCCGTGGATATTCAGCGTATCGTCGCCGAGGCCGTTGAAATGGCAGTTATACATATGCAGGTACCCGGTCAGGCCCGCGATATGAATACCGTCGGCATTGCCGGCATAGAGCGCCTTGGTATCCTTACGAAGGCGGATGTTGAAATTATCAAAGGTGAAATCCGCGCTGCGCGGGCCGATCCACGCGCCGCAGCTGGAGGAGCGCTCGATCTCAACGTTCTTCAAAAGAACGCGCTCAGCGTTGAAGAAGAGGAAATCGGTGCTACCGTAGATAATAAAGCGGTAGCACATCTGCTCGCCGATCGGCAAGCGGGAGAGATCATCCGTTGCCGGTACGTAGAAGCGGACAACATGGTCGCCGATCACGTCATAATCCATGCTGCGCAGGCGGGTGTGCTCCTTCCCGTCAATCGTGACGTTCTTTGAATCCAGCCAGATACCGCCGCCATAGATATAGTCCGGCGTGCCCTCCGCATCGCAGGAATTGAGCGCCACGGGGTGCTCAAGACCGGTGACCGGAAACTCGTCATACAGGCGCACGTCATAATAGTGCCGCTCCGTATTCACGTCGATCACCACGCCCGCCCAGCCGATCGGCGCATCGGTCGTGACGGTGAAATCTACGATGTTAACGTCCTGCACCCGGTTGAAGTGCCAAAGATTGTTGTTATCCTTCGGGTCGCCCGCGGGGCCAAAGTGCGAGATCAGTACGGCCTCGCCCTCGCCGCGCAGGGTGATATTCTTTTTATCTAAAAAATCGACCTGCTTAGAAAAATAGTAGCGGCCAGCCGGAAACAGGATCTCGGCATTTTCTTGAATATTGGCAAGCAGCGCCGCCATGGCGGCGCTGTTGCAGGTCACACCGTCAGCGGTGAGACCGTGTTCTGTTACGATATACTTCTTCACGATTACTGCTTGGTGATATTCTTGCTCTTGATGGCGTAGAAGAGGTTCTTTTCCTTCTGCGTGGTGCGGTTGCCGCTGATGACGATATTGCTGCAGTTATGCGTAACGATATCGTGGCGCACGTCGTAGGCGCGGGGGTTGTAGCGGTTCGAGCAGCAGTTTTCAAACAGGTTGTCTCTTACCTCTACCCCATCGGTAGCCGATACGTAGATGGCGCTGTTGCCGGTATTGCGGAAGGTGTTGCCGATGATCTTCATATCCTCGTGCACGCCGGCCCTGTTCTGATCGTTGGGGTCGATATCGTGTGCGCAGAGCACCGAGATCGCGCCGCGGTTCTGGCGAGCCTTGATGATCGCGCACTTCTCAAATACGTTGTTCTTGATGAGGGTGTGAGAGGTGGGGCCTACCTCATACCAGTAGCGGATATCGGGCGAGAGGAGAACGCCGGGCAGCGAGAGGCCGAAGAAATAGCAATCCTCTACCGTGATGTTGTGTGTCTGCAGCAGCAGCGCACGGGCACGGGTGTTCTTGATCACGCAGTCGGTGATCTTGGTGGCGGCGTAGTAGACCTTATTGGCCAGCGCGTCACCCACCTCAAAGGTGCCGGTGGAGGCGGTGATGGTGGTCACACCATCCTGGTAGCTGCCAACCGTGAAGGTGCCCTTATGGGCAAAGGTCTTGGAGTCGTATACCTGCACCACGTCACCGGGGATGGCCCAGTTCTGCTGCAGGGGCGAGAAGCCGCTGCGATGGCGATGCTCGAGCTTCATGCTGCCATCCTCATTGATAGCGGTGATCTCGCCGGCGGTGCCGTGAATGTTCAGCACGTCGTCGCCCAGGCCGTCAAACTTACAGTGCTTAAAGCGCAGCGTGCCGGTCAGACCAAGGATGTGAATACCGTCAGCATTGGCAGCATACAGCTCCTGCGAGCCGGGCTTTACCTGAATATTGTAATGGTCGAAGGTGAAATCCGAGCAGCGGGGCGAAATAACGGTGCCCATGCTGCTGCAGCGATAGTTCTCGATGTTCTTCAGCAGAACGCGATTGCAGTTCGAGAAGCCGAGATGGGTATTGCCGTATACGATAAAGCGGTAGACCATCTGCTCGCCAACCTTCAGCACCTTCAGATTATGGTTCGGCTCTACGTAGAAACGAACGATATGATCGCCGATCACGTCGTAGTTCATGCTGCGCAGACGGGTCTTCTCTTCCCCGTCTACCATGACCTTCTTTTCATCCAGGAAAGAGCCACCGTTAAATACGTAGTCCGGCGTGCCGTCTGCATCGCAGGAGTTGAGCGCTACGGGGTGCTCAAGACCGGTTACCGGGAACTGGCTGTAGATGCGAACGTCATAATAATGCTCGTCATCATTCACGGCAATCACAACGCCCGACCAGCCGATGGGGTTATCGGTGGTCATGATGAAATCGCGGATGACCAGATCATCACAGCCGTTGAAGGCAAACATATTGTTGTTTTCCTTCGGGTCGCCGCAGGGGCCGAAGTGGGTCATCAGCGTAGCATCCTCACCCTCGATGGTCAGCTTCTTCTTGCCGTTAACGCGGATCAGCTGATCGGTGTAATATACACCAGCCGGGAAAAAGATGGTGCTGCCATCCGGCACTTCATTGATGAGCTTAGACAGCGCCTCGCTATTCGAGGTCTTGCCGTCACCTACGATACCGTATTTGGTTACTACATACTTCATACGGGATCCTCCTTTTACGTCTTTTTTATATTTTTGCACCCCTTGGTGTAATAGAGGTCCTTTTCATCCTGCGAGGTTTTATTATCCCACATCGTGATCCTCTCGCAGTTTTGCAGCGCAACGTCGCGCCGCATGAACAGATGCTCTTGATTCTGCAGATAGCAGCAATCCTCAAACAGGTTATCATAGATCTCGCCGCCTGCCGCTGCCGTCAGATAAATGGCGCTGTTGCCGATATGGCGGAAGGTGTTGCCATAGATCTGCACGTTGCGATGCACGCCAGCCGGGTAATCGCCCATGGCGCCGTCATGGCTAGCCTTCATCACAATAGCGCCGGCATTGGCCATGTACGGGAACAGGCAGCATTTTTCAAATATATTATGGCGGATGACCACGTTCTCCGACGGGCCAACCTCATACCAGTAGCGAATATCCGGTGAAACGATCACCCCGGGCAGGGACAAGCCGTACAGATGGCAATTCTCCATCAGCACGTTTCGCGTCTGGAACAAGAAGGCGCGCGCACGGGTGTTCCTGACCGTGCAGCCGCTGACATGGGTAGCGGCGTAATAGGCGGTATTGGCCAGCACGTCACCCTTTTCAAATCTACCCTTGATCTCCGTGAAGCGGAAAACGTCCCCCTCCTTCTCACCTACGCGCAGCTTGGCCTTGCACGCAAGGGTGGTGGGGTCATATACCTCCAGCAGATCACCCGGCTCAGCCCAGTCAACGGGAAGGGGCCGCTCGCCGCTGTTTACGCGGTGCGAAAGGCGCACACGACCGTCATCCAGGATCTCGCTGATGCCGGCGGCCGCGCTGTGAATATTCAGCGCATCGTCTCCAAGACCGGAAAAATGGCAATCGTACACGTGCAGGTAGCCCATCAATCCGCAAATGTGAATACCGTCCTTATTGGCGGCAAAGCGATAGGGCTCATCCTTTTCTACGCGAATGTTGAAGCGGCGGAAGGTGAAATTGGCAGAGCGTGCGCCAATGATGACGCCCATCTCGCCGATGTGCGGCATCTCAATATCCTCCAGCAGTGCATTGACCGTATGCGAAAAATAGAATACGGGAGGGCTGTAATAGGACATACGGTAGAGCAAACGATGCCCCACCCTTAACCGGTGTGTACCCTGCCATTCCGGAATGGGCACACGGATCAAATGGTCACCGATGACCTCATATGCCATGCCGGACAAGCGTGTATACTTCTTGCCGTCGATCAAGACCGGCACCTCACCACTTTCCACAACGCCGGAAAGCGCGTAATCAGGCGTTTCCTCCTCGTCGCAGGAGTTGACGGCGGCCGGATGCTCTAACCCTGTAACGGCAAAAATATCATCAATTTTTGCTTCATAATACCGCTCCTCGCGGTTGATGGCGGTAACCGTGCCCATCCAACCGGTGACACCGGAGGCGCGGATGGTCAAGCCGCGAATGACCAGGTCGGTACAGCCTACACAGACCAAAAAGCCGCTGTTTTTCTTATAATCACCGCACGGGTCGTAATGCAGCAGAATGGTGGTGCCCGCGCTGCCCGAGATGGTCAACCGCTTGTGCCCTTCTACCCGTACAGCCTCGCAAAAATAAAAAGAGCCGGCCGGGAAAACAATTTCCGCTTCTTCCTTGATATGAGCAAGTAAGCGGCTCATCGCCGCGGCGTTACAGGTTTTTCCGTCCGACACGAATCCATGATCAAGCACGTGATACTGTTTCATGGTCAATCTCCTTTTCGGGGGTTATACCTATTGTATATTATCCGCTGGCAGATTGCAAGGCTTTTTGTAAAAAAATTCAAAAAATTTCCCGGCTGTAAAAGGCACAGCCGGGAAAGCAAAAATCAATCCTTATAATCGCCAAGGTACGCTTTGTTTGCGGCAAAGAGCTGCTCGCACATTTCGTGGATCTCGGCAAGCGAGCAAACGGCCGAGGTCAGCGGATCCATGCACACGGCCTGAAAGACCTTGCGCTTGGATTTTTCCATGGCGGCCTCTACCACCAGATTTTCCATTCTTGCGGTGGTATTGACCAGAATGGCCAAATGCGCCGGCAGCTTTCCTACCATCATGGGGTGAATACCGGCACGGTCGGCGATCACGGGGATCTCCACGCACGCGTCATAGGGCAGGTTGGAAATGCTGCCGTGGTTCAGCACGTTGCCGTTAAAGCGGAAGGGGGTCTGGTCACCAAAGCGGGCGTTGAAGATCTCGGTGGCGTATTCCTTACTGCGGTTTTTATCAAAGGGCTTCTGCATCCACTCCTCCACCTCTTCTTTCCAATGCTCGTCGCGGTGGATGTGCAGATCAAGCGAATAGCGGTGCAGACCGGGATTCCATCCGGTGCCGTGGGTACAGTATTTTTCAATCAGATCGGGGCGCTTGCGGAACCAGGCGTTATATTCTGAGTTATGGCCGCTGGATTCGGTGACGTAATAATCGAGATACTTGAACATCTCGTTACGCACCAGTTCCTTGTTGTAGATCTCCTCGTCCTTCAGCCTTTCACGCAAAAGCGGATACAGATCCTCTCCGTTGCGCTCCATCTTCAGATAAAAGGCCTGGTGGTTGACGCCGGCACAGGTATAATCAATCTCGGATACCGGGATATCCATCCAGCCGGCCAGCATATCCATCGTGCCCTGCACGCTATGGCAAAGGCCGGTCACGTCTACCTTGGTATAGGTCTGCATGGCCTTGCACAGCATGGCCATGGGGTTGGTATAGTTGAGGAACACGGCCTTGGGGCAATATTTTTCAATATCGTGGCAGATATCCAGCATCAGAGGGATATTCCGCAGGGCACGGAAGATGCCGGACACGCTGCGGGTATCGCCGACGTTGATATCCACGCCGAACTGCTTGGGGATCTCGATATCGTGCCGCCACACGTCAACGCCGCCGTTAAACACGGTGCAAAGCACACCGTCGGCTCCCTCCAGCGCCTCGGCACGGCTGAGCGTGGGGGTTATCCTCGCCGGGCTGTTCATCTCGCGCACGATGCGCTCAGCCGCGCGGGTAATGCCGGCCAGGCGGTCGGGGTCTATATCCATCAGCGCCAGCTCGCAATCGAAAAAAGCGGGGTAGGTCAGCAGGTCGCGGATCAAGGTGCGGGTAAAGGTCATGCTGCCTGCACCGATAAAGGCGAATTTTTTCATAGGTATTCCTCTCTTGCCGGCAGATGCTTCTGCCTTTTTTCTTCATTATACCGAAGGATGGTGCGAAACAAAATAGCATATCCTGTTAAAAGCATGGATTTTTCTGCTATTGCATTTTCTTGCCTGTTGTGCTATACTGAACGGGGGGTGATACCATGTTCTATTACAGAGACCCGGAAAACGGCAGAACAGATAGGCAGAAAACAAGCGACTATCTGTTCGTTTGCAGCACCGGCATCAACGCGGTAGGGCCACGGGCCCGTATTCATACCGATTATACCGTTCTGCGGCCAGAGGGACGACAGGATTACCATATCCTATACGTGACAGAGGGCTATTGCGACCTTACCTACGAGGGGGAGGTTTATCGGCTGCGGGTCGGTGATTTTGCCCTGTACAGTCCCGGCCAGCCACAGCAGTATACCCTGTACTGCCAAGAGCAAAACGCCTACTACTGGGTGCATTTCAAGGGTGTGGGGGCCGCGGGGCTGCTACAGGAATTGGGTCTATGTGGCGGTGTGTACCGCAGCCCGGAAAACGATGGCGTGCTTTCCGCCTTAGGCCACCTTATGCGTGAGTTTCATCTAAAGCGTAAGGGCTACCGCCCATGCAGCGCCTCATGGCTCTCCCTGCTGCTCTGCCGCCTGGCGCGCACGCAGGAAGCGCCCACCACGAAAGAGCGGGAGCGGCAAAAGGAGATCTACGATATTGCCGCCGCGATCAGCGAGGACCCGGGCGCTGCCCTCTCGCTTGACGAATATGCCATACGGATGCACTTAGGGCGCGACCGGTTCGTGCATCTCTTCCGCGAGGTGATGAACGAGCCGCCGCACCACTATATACAAAACGCCAAGCTGGCCGCGGCGCGCCGCCTGCTGCGAGAAAGCGACCTACACGTGCGCGAGATCGCCAACGCGCTGGGCTACGACGACCCGCTCTACTTCAGCCGTCTCTTTCAGCGCGCGGTAGGCGTCTCGCCAAGAGAATATCGCAGCGCAAAATAAAAAAGCCGCTATGCGGCTTTTTTATTTTCAAAAATCCGAGCGATCCCCCTTGGTCACACGCTCGATCTGACGGTTGGCGCTGCGCTCGGCATCGCTGTCGCGCTTATCGTAATTCTTTTTACCCTTGCAAAGGCCAAGCGCCACCTTCACGTGTGAGCCGGAAAAATAGAGCGAAAGCGGCACCAGGGTATAACCCTCTCGCGCAACCAGGCCCATCAGCTTTAAGATCTCGCGCTTATGCATCAGCAGCTTCTTATCGCGCAACGGGTCACGGTTAAAGATATTCCCTTGCTCGTATGGGCTGATGTGAATGCCGGTAGCAAACAGCTCCCCCTCCTCGATCGAGCAATAGGAATCCTTTAAGTTGACCGTGCCGCGGCGAAGCGATTTGACCTCGGTGCCGTAGAGCGCAATACCGGCCTCGTAGGTCTCTATCACAAAATAATCATGCCGCGCCTTGCGGTTTTCGGCAATCAGCTTCCTTGCTTTTTCCTTTTCTGCCATGGTACTTCCTTTCAATCGGCCAAGAGAACCTCTTCGATCTCGTAGACGTAAACGGTGTGATAATCCTTTTGCGGATAGTGCTCCAGCATGGTTTTATCAACAAAGCCCCCCTCCTCCAGCCGACCGGCATACAGCTTGCGACAGGCAAGCACCAGCTTTGCCTCTTCATAATACACGGTGCCATTTTCCATACGCACCGGAGTCAGGCCACATTCGCGCACCTTGTCGATCTCGCGCCCGCTCTTGCGGCCGCAAAGCGCAAGTGCCGCGCGGTGCTCCTCTGAAAAGAAGGTGGCGCTCAGGCGGTCACCCGCCTCGCTGAATTCATGCGTATAGCGCTGGGGGCGGATAAAGCAAAAGCAGACCGGCTTACCCCACAGAATGCCCAGGCCGCCCCAAGAGGCAGTCATCTGGTTAAAGCTGCCATCCGGCTTAGCGGCGGTCAGCAGCATCCAATCCTTGCCGATCAGGGTAAAGGGGTTTTGCGTAAGCTCCTCAGGCTTTATGGAACGAAACATACCTATTCTCCTTTTATTCTTTTTTGCCGGGCAAGTGTCTTTCAATACCCGGTATGCGCAGCAGCAGCGCGCACAGCAGCAGTGACGTCACGATGCCCAGCGCTGCCTGTATCAGGTTAAAGGGCATACCGCTGATCGCTGCCAGGCCATAGCCAAGCACCCATGCCTCGTAGGCAAAATAGCCCACCACCATGATGCATTCACCAAGCAAAGCCCCGACCAAGCGCGCAAGCCACGGGCGAGATGCCTTGCTTTTCAGCGCGGCAAAAAGCAGCCCGGCTACCATAGCCACCAGCCCCTTGATGACAAACGTGGCGGGCACGTATTGCACAAAGCCGCTTAGCAGGTCTGCCAGGGCAGAGCCGATGCCGGCAGCCAGGGCACCATACCAAGGCCCCAGCAGAAAGGCGGCGGTAAGCACCACGCAATCCCCCAGGTTCAAATAGCCGACCAAGGGTGCCGGGATCTGCACGACCAGGGTCGAAAGGCAGCAAAGCGCGGCCAGCATGGCGCAAAGAACGACCTTCTTGATGGATTGACGGTACATATAACCCCTCTTTCATACTATGACGGAATGGTTTATTTTTACACAACAGTATAGCACAAACGCACAAAAAAATCAATATATGCCGTATAAATTTTGCGCGATGATGCCATACTATCCACATCAAAGAGGAAAGGCTGACCACATGAACGAACTGGAATTTTACCAAGCGTTATACAAAAGCGCTGACGTGGGGTACGACACCGTAACCGGCCTGCTGCCCAAGGTACAGGACGAGCGCATGCGGCATGATATGGCGCTGCATATGGAGGGGTATCGCCACTTCTCGCACGTGGCGAACGAATATCTCGCTGCGGCCAATCAGAAGGGCGAAAAGCATTCCACCCTACGCATGATCCCCTCCCGTGTCAACACGGCTATGAATACCATGTTTAACAGCAAGCGTGAGCACATTGCCGAAATGATGATCAACAGCTCGAATGCCAGCATTCTGGACATGCGCCGCCACATGAATCGCCTTGCCGAGCATAAGGGCACCGAGGAGGCAGCCACGGTCTGCCAGCGGGTCATTGATTTTGAGCAGGATAACATCAAGCGTATGCAAAAATATATATAAAAAGGAGAAAACCATGGCACAGATCACATGTAAGGAGCTTTCTTCCCTGTCTGACCTTCTCGGCGCTGAGCAGCTGGTTATCAGCAAATATCAGGACTACGCCTGCCGCACGAGCGACACCACCCTGAAAACAAAATACGAGCAGATGGCGCAAAAGCACCAGCAGCACATGGAAACGCTGTACACCCAGCTGAAGTGAGAGGAGAACGAGAATGGATATGAGCATGGCATGTAAAACAATGTCTGACAAGGAGATGCTGACCGATGCGCTGACCGCCGAAAAATTTCTCTGCAGCGCCTATAACACCTACGCTACCGAGGCAGGAACCCCCGAGGTGCACGGGGCCATGATGAGCCTCTTAAACGATACCCACACCATGCAGGCCGAGGTATGGACGGAAATGAACAGCCGCGGCTGGTACCCGACCGAAAAGGCCGAGGATCAAAAGCTGCAGCAAGAAAGAATGAAATACGCTGCTGCCTGCGAGACCTGCCACGCATAACGATAGCACCAAAAAGGCTGAACGATCGATTTCGTTCAGCCTTTTTCTATCGCAAAAACTTGACAAAGCGTAGCGCGTATGCTATAATACAAGTGCAACCGATTGCACAAAAGGGGTGAAAGCATGCCGACCATGACCATTTACACACTGGCCAAGGAACTGAATATGACGCCCTCGATGGTTAGCCGTGCCTTTAACCCGGAGGCAAAAATCAGCGAAGAAAAACGGCAGATCGTATTAGCCGCTGCCAAAAAATACGATTTTTCCCCCAACCGCCTGGCATCCCGCCTCTCTATGCGGGCTGTGCGCATCGGCATTCTGCTGAACAGCCACTTTGCTATCAACACCGACCATATGATCGCCGGTGTTAAGCAAGCGTATGCCAAGCTGAAGGATTATAAGGTGACGTATGAGATCACCATGATGGATTCTCATACCGCGCCCCCTGAGGAGTACAACGAGGTGCTTACACGCTACCGTGGCTATGACGGTGTGATCCTAACCGGCATGAGCTCCTCGAAATACACCGACATGATCCGGGCGCTATACCGGCATACCCCGGCCATCGTGCAGGTGCAAGCGATCAACAACGAGGCCGACTATCTATTCGCCTCGCAGCATAACGAAGAAACGGCCTCTTTTCTTGCCGCTGAATTTTTATCAAACTGCCTGCGGGCAGAAAGAGACAAGGGCGTTTTGCTGTTTACCGGCAGCATGGAAAGCGCACTGCACGCCAAGGCGGCAGCCGCCTTTGAGCGCGCCTGCGCGGCGTGCGGGCTGAACCTGCTGGAAAGCGTGGATATGAAGGATGACGAGGCCTATTTTGAACGCATTCTCCCCGGTATTTTTGAAAAGCATGGTAGTGAGATCGCCGGCCTTTACATGACCAGTGGTATATCCACCCCACTTTGCCGATATTTGGAAAAAAACGGACTTTCCCTGCCCTTTGTCGCCTTTGACACCTATGATGAGATCAAGCACTACCTAAAAAAAGGCATTATCTCTGCCACGATATCGCAAAACGTGGCCTACCAGATGGAGGTAGCCTTTGACAGGCTGGTGCGATACCTAATCACAGGCGAGGCCTGCCAAAAAACCATATATACTGACGTCCAGCTGGTGCTGAAAAGCAACATGCACCAGTTCGGCTAAAAATTTTATGCAAAGTGCAACCGATTGCACATGAAAATATCATGATTATTTTTCAAGTTATTCTTTCCATTTCCTCTCTCGTTCTGCAAAACTGCCTGTTCAACAGTGTCTGCAAAAAAGAGCTGACGACAAACGATCACGTATACCGCTTTAATATGATGCTCTATGCGGTGAGCATTCTTTTGTTCGGCATTGGGCTGATCGGCGGCAGCATATCCCTCAATACGGTGCTGCTGGGGCTCTTGTTCGGCACGGTAACCGCGCTTAGTAACCTATATAAAATGCGCTCTCTTTCAACCGGGCCTATGCATATCACGCTGCTGATCACTACCTCGTCTATGATCATTCCCACCATGTCGGGGCTGTTCTTTGGCGAGCGCTTCAGCATTCTGAAGCTTGCTCTTGTTTTGATCCTGATCGGCTTTCTCTATCTTTCTCTCGACAGCAAAAAAGGGGATGCTAAGGCAAACCGGCACTGGCTTTTCTTCTGCGCCCTGGCTTTTGTATTTCAAGGCAGCATTGGCGTTTTACAGAAGATCCACCAAAGCTCGCCGCACAAGGATGAGGCAAGCGCCTTTCTATTCGTTGCCTTTATCTGCTCGCTGCTCTATAGCAGAATACGCGCCAAGAAAAGCTATCGCGAGCTGCAATTTACCAAAAAGCACGTCTTGCTGGCCGCGATATGTGGCTTGTGCACGTACAGCATGAATCTCTTGAATTTGAAGCTATCCGGCATGCTACCCAGCCAGCTATTTTTCCCGCTTGTCAACGGCAGTGCCATCGTGCTCAGCTCTCTGCTTTCGGTTCTGCTGTTCAAGGAGCGGCTGACCGGGCGGCAGCTGGTTGGTCTGTGCGGCGGCATAGCCTGCCTCGTTGGCATTTGTTTGGTATAATTTTTCTAGGAGGGACATATGAACGGCTATATCAATTTCACCGAGGAGCTTATGGAGCCCACCAAAATTCTGGGAAACCTGTATTTTGCAGGCACAAAGCCGGCCTCTACGCATCTGATCGACACGGGTGACGGTCTGATCATGCTGGATACGGGCTACCAGCATTCCCTTTTTATCGTGATCGATAACATCTACCGTCTTGGTCTTAACCCGCACGCAATTAGGTATATCCTGCTCACCCACGGGCATATCGATCATTTTGGCGCGGCGCGCTCGCTGCGCGAGCTGACCGGGGCCAAGATCGCCTTAGGCCGCGAGGACCGGGATTACGCCAACGGCAAGCTCGACCTTTCCTACGCCAAGGAGCTTGGTATGGTATTTGCCGAAACCTTTGAGCCGGACATTCTGCTATCGGACGGCGATGAGATCACGCTTGGCAACACCACTGTTCGCGCTGTGGCCACACCGGGGCATACACCGGGCGCTATGTCCTATTTCTTTGACGTGCATGACGGCCAAAAGGCCTTCCGCGCCGGGCTGCACGGCGGCATGGGCATCAACACCCTGTGCCGAGAATTTTTAGATGCCTATGGACTTCCCTACTCGCTTCGCGAGGATTTTAAGCGCTCGATGAAGCGCCTGCAGGAGGAGCACGTAGACATCTTTCTTGGCAACCACATGCAGCACAATCATACCGAGGAAAAGGCAGCCCGTATCAAAAACGGTGAGACGTATGCTTTTGTTGACCCTGAGGAATGGTACGCCTATAACAGCTGGTGCATAGAAAACCTCAATCACATGATAGAAGGAGAGAACAAGAAATGAAACCGAGCTTCAGCTTTTTGTATCAAAACGAGGAGCGCCGCTATACGAATGCCGGCGTTTACGAGCTGGCAGACGGCATTACCGTGACCGCTGTGCAAAGCGCGTACGAGACATTTGATGCTACCGAATGGGTGCTGTATTTTGAAAACAAATCGGATAAGAACAGCGGCATTTTTTCTTCTATTCTGGATTGCGATACCCTGCTCCCCTTACCGCTTCCCCCTGCCCCGAAATCCGGCTATTCGCCCTTGCCGGGCGATGCCTGCGTGATCACCATGACGGGCTGCGTACCGGGCAAGCTGTATATTGATCATGATAAGATCAGCGCCGAGGAATTTGGCTTTTCTTTGGAATATTTAGACAAGGCGCCGGGCATGACCAAGCGGTTTATGAATTACGGCGGCCGCTCAAGCGACCGCATGATGCCCTTTTTTGACGTGACTGCCGGCGGCGAGGGCTATATGGCCGCCATTGGCTGGACGGGCGATTGGCAAGCCGAATTTACCCGTGCCGCGGGCGGTATTCATATCAAGACCGGCCTGCAAAGCACCCACTTTTACCTCAAGCCGGGCGAGAGGCTTCGCACCTCCTCGATCCTGCTGATGAAATACGGCGCGAATGAGGATAAGCACAACAAGCTCAGACGCCTGATCAAGCAGCATTTTTCGCACGTAAGCCACACAAATGCCACCCGCGAGGGGCTGATGGCATTTGAGCTGTGGGGTGGCCTGCCGAGCGAGGAGATGAAAAAGCGCATCGACCGGCTGATGGCACACGAGATCCACTTTGAGGATATCTGGATCGATGCCGGCTGGTACGGCAACTGCACCAAATGCGACGAGACCTTTAGCGGTGACTGGAGCCAAAAAACGGGCGACTGGTACCCCAACCCCCGTGTGCACCCCGGCGGGCTGACCGACGTAGCCGCGCACGCGCGGGAGGCCGGCGCGGGCATGATGCTGTGGATAGAGCCGGAGCGCGCTGTTGAGGGCACCGAGATGACGCTTGCGCATCCTACATGGTTCATGACCCGGCCGGGTGACCGCAGCTTGATCCTGAACCTGGGGAACGAAGAGGCCTGGCAATACGTATATGACCTGGTGGCCGGCTACGTTAAAAAGCTGGGCTCCACCTGCTTCCGCCAGGATTCCAATGCCGATCTGACAGACTTCTTTGCCAACGCAGATGAGGAGGATCGCCGCGGCATCACCGAGATCAAGCACATCATGGGGCTTTACCGCCTGTGGGATGCTTTGACTACGAAATTTCCGCACCTGTTGATCGACAATTGTGCCTCCGGCGGCCGGCGTATTGATATAGAGGCGCTGCGGCGCACGGTTCTCTTCTTCCGCAGTGACTACCAGTGCAATTTTAACGCAAACCCTGAGGTGCTGCAGGTGCACAATGCCAACCTTTCCTGCTACCTTCCCTATAGTGGCTGCACGAGCAAGACCAAGAACGATACCTACGCCATCCGCAGCTCCTATTCGGCCAGCTGGGGCGGTGCGTTTTACAACGCGGTCTTTCAAGAGATGGACGAGGGGGATATGGCCTGGGCCAAGCAGATCACCGAGGAATACCGCCGCATTCGCCACTATTTCTCGATGGATTTCTACAACCACGGCTCTGCCGTCTTCGACGTGACCTCCTGGGCCATCTGGCAGTATCACGATCCGGACACGCAAAGCGGCATCCTGATGGCCTTCCGCCGCTCGGAATCACCGTTTGATGTGGTGAACATTTCCCTGCGCGGCCTTTCTGAGGGAAAGCAATATCGCTTCACCAGCTTGGATGACGGTGCTGCCTTTGATGGCGGCGCGCAGATGCAAATCGTTCTGAAGGAAAAGCGCTCCTGCGTTATTTTCGAATACAAGGCTATATAAAAAACTACCGCGTGTGCCGTGGCACACGGGGTAGTTTTTTACCGATCAAGGCAATTGCGCTCAAGGCAGCCAAGAAACGCCGCGGCGGAAAAGATCTTATACGACCAGACCTTATCCCCCGTTGTCAGCGGGATGGATTTTCCCATGTCGGTCAAGAACATGCGAGGCATGGGGTCCACGATCAGCAGCTTTTTCCCTTCCCCCTCAAAGGCAAAGGTAAACTCCGTCTGTACGTAATAATTAGGAGCAAACTCCGTTTGCACAAGAAACCGCGACCTGCGCACCACCATGCGAAGAACGCGCACAAAGCGGCAGGCACCGTCCTCAAAAAAATGTATCTCCGTATTGCGGCGCCTAACGCAGGAAAGCAGCTTGCAGGTGTAGGTCTTTTTGTGCGCCGTGACGGCAAAGCTGGGGCCATCCACCAGGAAAAACAACGAGCGATACGGGTGCTCGATAGGTGTGATATCAAAGCCCTCGCGCTTACAAAGCGAAAGGAGCGCCTTCACGAACCTACGCCGTCTGCGCAGCGCGCGGCCGTAGGCAAAAAACAGAATAACGCCCGTCAGCGCCAGAATGATAAGCAAAAGTGGTATACCCACCGCCGGCTGCACCACAAATTTCATCAAGGGGTACACCAAAAGCAGGATAATGGTTCCCATCCCATACGCCAAGCCGGCCAAAAGAAGCAGGCCAACGGCCGAGAGCATATCCCGCAGAAAGGAGTTTCCCCGCACCTGGTGCCAGTGCTTGCGCGCCGAGAGGTGGGCAAGCAGCAAAAGCCCCAGCGAAAGGGGAATAAAGATCGCGCGGGATAGCCTGTTCTGCGCGGCCACGCTGCCGGCATCAAAAAACATATCCAGCACGCTGCGATACACAAAGGTCGGTGCCATCAGCCACACGATGAAGAACATGATGATCGCGCTGACCAAAAATTCATAGGAGCAGACCGTCTGCTTCAGGCGGCGCAGAAAGCCACCGTCGGTACCGCCGCGCTCATAAAAGCGCGTGCGTGCCATGGTATCGTACACCACAAAAATGCGTGCCGTGGAATAAAAGGCAAGCAGAATGGGAATCAGCAGCAGGCGGCGAACGGACATGGCCGCTACCTGGTCGTAATACTTCAACGCCTCGTCATACTGCGCGAAGATAAAGAAGGTCATCAGGCAAAAGCATAGATAGGTTGCGATCGGGTAGACGATATGCGTTGTGTAAAACGAAAGCTTTTTCCAGTTCATCCCTGCACCTCCTTTTTCTTTATTGTATCACGGGGCGCTCTTATTTGTCAACATCCTTTTTCCGCCGCAAAAGCGCGCAGGCATGCCAGAGCAGCAGCAGGATCGCCGCCAGGCCAAAGTAGCCGCAGAAGGGGTAAACGGTGCCGATCAGCTCAGAAAAGCCGACCATACCGCATAAAAACGCCATAGCGCCCAGCACAACGATCGCCAAAACGCGGTGCTGCTTGACCGTGGCAGACTTATGCTCAAAATAATTCACCACCCCAACAAGCGAGGAAAGCGAGGTACCAAACATGGCGCAGGCCAGCAAAACGGCATAAATGACCTGTGGCAGCACGTGCAGCCTGCCGGCTGCCTCCAGCATCGGCAGAGCGGCCATCGTGCTTTCCGGCAGCACGGCAAAAACAAGAATGGTGCAAAAGCCGATCAGCGGCAAAACGAAAGAGCCGCATGCAACGCCGATCAGAATAGCGCGGCGGCTGATCGCCCGCCGGCCAAGCGGCGCCAGCGCACCGATCGAGCAGAAGAGATTATAGGTCACGTACAGCACGGCGGCCAGCGCGGGGCCGCCAAGCAAGGGGTTTTGCTGCGCGGCCGGGACAAAGGAAAAGCCCCCCTCGCCGTAGGTAACGAAGATGGCCACGCAAACCGCCACCGAAAACACCGTCAGCACCGGCACCACCATAGAAAACACGCGCAGCATGCCGCGCACGCCGGCGCAGGCGGTCAGGCATACCACCACGCAAAACAGCAGCCGCCCAACCGCCTCCGGCAGGCCGAGCATCTGGTGAAAGAGCGCGCCAATGCCGGCCACCGTTACGATCATCACCCCGTATTGAAAAAACACCGAAATAGCGCCGCAAAGCGCACGCAGCGCGCGCGGTGCGCGCGGCAAAAGCAGCCTGTCCATTTCCTCGATCCCGGTGCGATGCGCCACCAACAAAATCAGCGCGCCAAGCAAAAAGAAAAGCACCGCCGCGCAGGCCATGCCTATATAGCCCGGCACGCCGTAGCTGCCAAAGAACTGCCACAGCTCCTGCCCCGAAACAAACCCGGCCCCCAAAAAGCAGCCAACAAAGGTAGAAGCAATGGCAAAGGTACGTATTTTCTCCATGGTCACCCTCAAACGTATCGCAAAAATCAGAATGCCTGTATTATAGCACACCCCCATCAGTTTGTCAACCGCCGCCGGCGGTGAAAAAACTTCATCTTATTATTGACACGCCTTATATTTTATGCTATACTAAAGTTGCCAAACTAGTTGAATATGTTTTTTGAAGGTGTGTTTTCCCCTGGGGTAACTATACCCTTTTTCGTTATCCTTACATATTGAATTTGATAAAAACGCAAATTCCAACTATGTGAGGATGTAAACACACTTCATATTGGACTAGTTTGGCGACTATCGGGGTTTGCGTTTTTTATGCGCTTACTACGGTAGGCGCATTTTTTATTTTTTAAGGGAGAGACACCATGAACAACGAAAGAAAAGCCTACGAAGCACCGTGCCTACAGGCAAGCGCCTTTGACGTAGCAGACGTGCTGCTCCTCACCGAGGGTGGGGATGGAAATGAAGGCGGCTGGGAGGCCACCATGCTCTCGCTAAAGTTGGATATCTTCAACCTGCGCGAGGATCAAATGTAAAGGAGAAAAGGCCGTGAAAAGAAATCTATTGATCGTTGCTACCCTGCTGGCACTCTGCTTTGCCAGCCTGCTGGTGGTTGGCACCGGGGCCGAGACCGGCGGGGCGGCTGCACCGTCTCTCAGCATTGACTACGTAAACCTTTCCTTTAGCGATTCGGTCTATATCAAGTACGCCGTAGCCGCCGAAAACGCGGTAGATGACGACGTGCGCCTGCTTGTTTGGCGCGCACCGTCTGAAACCGGCTATGCCTACGGCACGCAGGCTGAGACCGTGCTGCCCGCCTACCTGGATACCATTGGCGGCAAGCAGTATATCATCTTTGACTATAAGAATATCGCCGCCAAGGAGATCGGCGACGATATTTACGTGCGCGCCTGCGTGACCGTGGGCGACCAGGTGTACCTGAGCGATATGAACAAATACAGCGTGCTGCGCTACGCCTATAACAACATCAATAAAAGCGGCACCAAGGCATCGCTAAAGGCACTGCTTTCCGGCATGCTGGAATACGCCACCGCCGCGCAAAATCACTTTTCCTATAAGACCGGGCGGCCGATCAACGGCACCTGGTATAGCATTACGGTAGAAAACGGCAGCTTAGCCGATGGCAGCGCAAGCGGCCTGTACCGCACAGGCGACCAGATCACC
>JAZQVK010000213.1:0-6028 GCA_045631765.1 Eubacteriales bacterium | reverse complement strand
CCCTCAGCATTGTGATAGTTGGCGATCATCACGTCCTGGTTCTGGCGGATGGTACCGCGCTCTACACGGCCGATGCCAATGCGGCCAACGTACTCGTTATAGTCGATCGAGGAGACCAGCAGCTGCAGCGGCTCCTCTGCTTCGCCCTCCGGGGCGGGGATATATTCCAAAATGGTATCCAGCAGCGGGCAAAGATCCTTCCCCTCCTCATACGGGGAAAGCGAGGCGGTGCCGGCGCGGCCACAGCAGAAGAGCATGGGCGAATCTAACTGCTCGTCGGTGGCGCCCAGGTCGATCAGAAGCTCTAAGACCTCCTCCTCAACCTCTTCAATGCGGGCATCCGGACGGTCGATCTTGTTCACCACCACGATGATGCGGTGATTCAGCTCCATCGCGCGCTGCAGCACGAAGCGGGTCTGCGGCATGGGGCCCTCGGCCGCGTCTACCAGCAGGATAACGCCGTTCACCATCTTCAGAATACGCTCTACCTCACCGCTGAAATCGGCGTGGCCGGGGGTGTCGATCACGTTGATCTTTACATCCTTGTAATGAATGGCGGTGTTCTTGGCAAGAATGGTAATACCACGCTCACGCTCCAGAGCGTTTGAATCCATTACGCGGTCCTCTGCCGCCTGGTTTACATGATAAGCACCGCCCTGCTTCAGCATGCCGTCTACCAGGGTAGTCTTACCGTGGTCAACGTGGGCGATGATGGCAATATTTCTTAGGTCTTCTCTTTTCACTGCTTTTTCCTTCCGATCTCCAAAATTCACACATGTCCTAACCTAAATATTATAGCACGATTTTGTCGAAATACAACAGCCGCAGGCAAAAAAATTGGATTTTTTATTCCTTACTCTTGCCAAGGCGATAAGAGATGGGCGAAACGCCCACCTTTTGCTTGAACTGGTTAGAAAAATAATACTCGTCACAAAAGGAAAGCCGCGAAGCGATCTCGCGCACGCTCATGCTACTGCTCTCCAGCAGGATGCGGGCCAGCGCCATGCGGCGGCTGACCAGGTACTGATGCGGCGTTTCGCCATAGGCGCGCACGAATACGCGGTTGCATTGCGAGGCAGATTTACCTACCACCCCCGCAAGCGTGGCGGCGTTGATCGGCTCGCTGTAATGCTGGTCGATAAAATCGCGCAGGGCGGTGGCGGTTTTGTTCAGCACGCGCGTTTCCTTTGCCCGCCCCATGCGAAAAAACAGCTCGTGCAGCAGCAGCGTGGCAGAAAGGATCGCATCCTCCTTGCGCTCCTCTCCCGCTCGCAAGATCGAGCGTAGCAGGTCGCCCGTATACAGGCCGGGAAAGCGGCAGCGTGTCTCGATACCGTAGCCCTTTGCCATAGAGACCGCCAGAGGGCCGGAGAAATTGACCCACAGCTTGACCCACGGCTCCTCCGCGCTTGCATAATACAAATGATCGTGCCCCTGCGAAAGGAAATAGGTATCCCCCGCTGAGGGATAATACGGCTTGCCATCCAAGAGCACCGTGCCGGTGCCCGACAGAACATATTCTACACAGGAAAGACCCGAGGAGGGGCGACTAATGCGATAGCTGCCGTCACAGTAAGAAATGCCCGCCAGCAAAAAGGAAAGCGGGCCTTCACCATTGTCGGAAAGGAACGGATAAATATCCTCATGCATAGCGTCACCCTACAGCAGCGCTGCCAGCTCGCCCACGTCGGCGGCAAGCTGCTGCGCGCCGTGTGCCAGCAGAAACGCGCGGTCACGAAAGCCCCATAGCACCGAAATGCATGGGATGCCGGCGTTTTGTGCCGTTTTGATATCCACGTCCGAATCACCAATGAAGATACATTCTGCCGGCTTCACGTCAAGCAGCTGCATGGCACGCAGCACGGTATCCGGCGCGGGCTTTTTGGGCACCGCCGGTGATTCGCCAACCGCCACCTCGACCAGCTCGCCAAAATAATGGGCGCACAGGGCACGCACGGCGGCATCAAATTTATTAGAAACGACAGCCACGCGCAAGCCTGCCTCGCGCAAGCCCTTCAGTAGCGCGAGAATGCCGGGATAAGGCGCGGTCTTACATTGGCTGTGGGCGGCATAATAGGTACGGAAGGTGTCAAGCACCTCTTCAAATTGCGGATTGTCCTCTCCCTCCGGCAAAGCACGGGTGATCAGCGAGCGAATCCCATCGCCAACGAACCGGCACACCGCCTCCCGCGAATGGGTAGGGCAGCCATGCGCTTCCATGGCGTAATTCACAGCATCGGCCAGATCATCCAGTGTGTCAAGCAGCGTGCCGTCTAAATCAAATATCACAGCGCGATAGCGGTTCACGTCTCTTCTCCTTCCTTCCACGGCTGCTGCCATACAAGCAGCACCGAGCCCTGCCCTACCGCCACGCGCGCGGCGCGGCCGGGCAGAAATTCATTGCTAACGCCAAGCGTAACGTGAGGTGGCAGCGCAACGTCTGCCAACGGATATTTTAGGTTTTCTGCCGTTATACCGGCGGCTTCCCTACCCATAGCAAACAGGGATAGATAGCCCTCTCGCCGCGGTGAAAACGCGATCTCCTGCCCCGCGGCCAGGGCATGCACGCGCTGCCCACCGCCGACCAGGGTAACGGACAGCCCACGCGCGGCATAGCCCGGTAGCAGGCTGACGGCGGCCAGCGTATGGTCAAGCCTCGCCCCGCCCAGCACGCCGAATATGAGAAATTTGCGGTAGCCGCGCAAAACACCCTGCTCGACCGCCAGCGCCATATCGGTATCATCCTTTTCAGCGGGGTAGCGGATCAGCGGGCAAGCAGGCAGCGCAGTGCCAAGTGAATCAAGATCGCCCAGCAGCAGGTCGGGGGTAAGGTCCATGCGGGCAAGATGATCGGCCCCACCGTCTGCCGCGATCAACAGGTCTCCCTTTGCCGGGCTGATCGTCTCGGTACAGTCGCCGGCGCCAACGATATAGCAAATTCCCATAAGCCCTCTCCCTGTGCTTTTTTCTTGTATTGTACCACATTTTGGTGAAAAAGAAAAGAGCATGGCAAAATTTCTCTTGACAAATTCTGCCGCTTGTGCTACAATACCCCTTGCCACAGAACTGAATAATCACGTCGGGGGTGCCTTTCGGCTGAGATGGAAGAAATTCCGAACCCTTTAACCTGATACGGATAATGCCGTCGTAGGAAGTACTGAGAGAAGAGTAGTGCTGCACGGATATTTGTTCGTGTGGCACATCTTTTTTATTCAGGAGGTACCCTTTTATGCAATCCAAGATCCGCAAAATGGCCGAATGCAGCATGCTGGTTGCGCTGGCCACCGTTCTCTCTGTGCTCAAGCTGGTAGAAATGCCCTACGGCGGCTCGATCACCTTTGCCTCTATGCTGCCAATCGTGATCATCGCCTACCGCCACGGCAACGGCTGGGGGCTTGTTTCCGGTCTGCTGTACGGTGTGATCCAGCAGCTGCTGGGCCTGAACTCACTTTCCTATTTCACCACCTGGTATTCGATCCTCGCGGTGATGCTGCTTGACTACGTGCTGGCCTTTACCGTGCTTGGCTTCTCCGGCGCCTTTCGCAAATCGGTCGGCACGCAGAGCCATGCCATGATCCTTGGCTCTCTGTTAGCCTGTCTGCTGCGCTACGTGCTACACACGGTAGCCGGATGTACGGTTTGGGCAGGGCTTTCTATCCCTACCGAGGCGGCGCTGGTCTATTCGATCGGCTACAACGCCACCTACATGCTGCCAGAGACTATCATTCTGCTGATCACAGCGGCCTATCTTGGCTCGATGCTGGATTTTCGCCGCAGCATTCCCACCCGCGTGCATATGGCGCAGGGCAAGCGCTCTGCTCTTGTCTGCCGCACCTTATCCGGCCTCTTTGCCGTGGTGGGCGTGACGGTGATTACCGTTTTGATCTTCCCCTCTATGCAGGACGGCGAGACGGGTGACTTTATTTTGCACGGCCTTTCCTCTGTCAATTGGGTGGCGGTGCTGATCACGCTGGCCGCAGCAGCGATCTCTTCTCTTGCGTTGTGGCTTGCCGCACGAAAAATCGACCGTGCCAGTTGACTTTTCATAAAAAAAGGTGTATAATACCCCTGCAACCGGGCGGCGCAATCGCGCGATATCATGCCGAAAGGTCGTATCGTGAGGAAAGTCCGGGCTTCGTAGGGCGGGATAACGGATAACATCCGCCGGGGGTGACCCCAGGGAAAGTGCAACAGAAATAAACCGCCGTGTTTTCACGGTAAGGATGGAAAGGCGAGGTAAGAGCTCACCGGCATAGCAGGTAACTGTGTGCAAATGTAAACCCTATCCGAAGCAACACCGTTTGTGGGAGCTGCCGCAAGGCAGACGGCGGCCCGCCGGCATCCCATGGGTGGCAGGAGAATTTATTTCTCTGAACTGGGCGGAGACGCACAGTGAAGATAGATGATTGCGGCTCGCGCACAAGCGCGTTCACAGAACCCGGCTTACAGGCCCGGTTGCAGGCGGCACCTCACGGTGCCGCCTTTTTTCCGTCTTTTTTGTGAACTTTTCACGTTAGGGGTTGCATCTTTGCCGATTTTCTCATATAATAGAATATAACGTATAGGGAGCAGGAATATGAGGGCGTTTTGGCAGCTGGCGGGTAAGACCGCCGGGCTTCTTGGCTTTGGTCTCTCCAATCAGGCGCTTCTACACTTTCTTCTTCGGCAGGGCATGACGGTTACCGTACGGGATAAAAATCCCATACACACCCCCCTCCCACACGGCGTTTCTTTACGCACGGGGGCGGGATATTTAGACGATCTTGACGAAGACTACCTCTTTCGCTCCCCCGGCCTGCGGCCGGATCTGCCCCCCATTGCCGATGCCGTTTTGCGCGGCGCGCACCTGTTAGGTGAATACGACCTGTTTGCCGCACTATGCCCTGCCACGCTGCTGGGTGTAACGGGCAGTGATGGAAAGACCACCACCACCACGCTTGCCGGGCTGATGCTGCGCGGCGCGGGGCAGACCGTTTACGTGGGCGGCAACATCGGCCGGCCGCTGATTAGCGATCTTGTCGATATGCAGCCGGGTGATATTGCCTTAGCCGAGCTTTCCAGCTTTCAGCTGATGACGGCGCCGCGGCCACCGCAGCGTGCCGCCATCATCAATCTCACCGAAAACCACCTGAACTGGCATACGGACATGGCCGAATACGCCGCCGCCAAGGAGAAGATCCTTGGCCCTGCCACGCACGCCATCCTGAACGCCGATAACCCCTATACCGCCGCCATCGCCCACCGCCGGGCAGACAAGACGGTGTTTTCGCTGCACGACGACCACCGTGCCCTGCGCGCCGCCTTCGGCGCCTGCCACACGGTAACGGTGGAAAACGGGCATATCTGCTATGATGGCAGGGCGCTCTTTCCGCGCACGGACATTCTGCTGCCGGGCGAGCACAACACCGAAAATTACCTGGCCGCCATCGGCCTGGTATACCCCTACGCCACGCCACCTGCCATGCAGGCGGTTGCCCGCAGCTTTGGCGGCGTGGAGCACCGGTTAGAGCGCGTGGCGACCGTGAACGGGGTGACCTATTATAACAGCTCGATTGATTCTACCCCCAGCCGCACGGCAGCCACGCTGGCCGCCATGAATGGCAGCCCTATCCTGCTTTGCGGTGGGGCAGATAAGGGGCTTTCCCTTGCGCCGCTGCGCGCGGCCGTAGAAGGAAGGGCCAAGGCGATCTTTTTGTTTGGCGCGGCACGCAACGCGCTGCACGAGGCGCTGAGCGGCCTGCCCATTCGGATAGAGAAATTTGCGCGCATGGGCGAGGCAGTAGATGCGGCCATGGCATTTGCCAAGCCGGGGGATACCGTGCTGCTTTCCCCCGCCTGCACCAGCTTTGATGAATTTCAAAATTTTGAAGAACGCGGCGAGGCCTTTCGCCGTGCCGTTCTTCGCGATCAATGATAGAGGAGATATCAACATGAAAGACCCGATGGGGAATGACAAAACGATCAATCGCCGCCGCGCCACCCGCATAGCCGCGCTGCTGCTGGCTCTTGCTATGCTGCTGCCGCGTGA
>JAZQVK010000212.1:0-8379 GCA_045631765.1 Eubacteriales bacterium | reverse complement strand
CTTACCGGAGGTAGCGAACATCAGACCACGCATACCGGCCAGCTGACGCATCTGCTTAGTCGAGCCACGGGCACCGGAGGTAGCGATCATGTTGATGGCGTTGTAGCGGTCAAAGCCCTCCAGCAGCTTGGAGGTAACGTCCTCGGTTGCCTTTTCCCAAATGCTGATAACCTGCTTATAGCGCTCCTCATCCGACAGAACACCCTCCTCCTGATAGAGGCGGTTGACCTCCATAACCGATTCCTCGGCCGCACGGAGGATAGGCGCCTTCTCGGGCGGGATAGTCATATCGTACACCGAAATGGAGATACCGCTTCGGGTCGAATACTTATAGCCCATTGCCTTGATATCATCCAGCACGGCAGCGGCCGTGGGGAAGCCGTGGCAACGAATGCAACGGTCAACGATATCCTTCAGCTTTTTGCTGGTACAAACGAAATCGATCTCCAGATCCAGCAGCTTATCCGGGTCGGTACGGTCAACGTAGCCGAGCGACTGCGGGATCTTGCTGTTGAAGATCAGGCGACCAAGCGTGGTGTCGATCACCTTGGAATGCACCACACCGTCGATCTCCTTCTCCATACGAACGTGGATAGCGGCATGCATCTCCAGCTGGTGATTTTCATAAGCCATCATGGCCTCGTTGAAATCACGGAAGTAACGCCCCTCACCCTTCTCGCCAGCCTTATCCAGCGTGAGGTAGTAGGAGCCAAGCACCATATCCTGAGAAGGAACGGTAACGGCGTGGCCGTTCTGCGGCTTGAGCAGGTTGTTACAGGAAAGCATCAGGAAGCGCGCCTCTGCCTGCGCCTCGGGCGACAGGGGGAGGTGCACAGGCATCTGGTCACCATCGAAGTCGGCGTTGAAGGCCGAGCAGACCAGCGGGTGCAGACGAATGGCACGACCCTCAACCAGCACGGGCTCGAACGCCTGAATAGACAGACGGTGCAGGGTCGGTGCACGGTTCAGGAGCACGGGGTGCTCACGAATGACGTATTCGAGTGCATCCCATACGTCCGGGAATACCTTTTCTACCTTCTTCTTCGCATCCTTGATGCTGGTAGCCTTGCCGGTCTCGATCAGGCGCTTCATGACAAAGGGCTTAAAGAGCTCCAGCGCCATCTCCTTCGGAAGACCGCACTGATAGATCTTCAAATCCGGGCCAACGACGATAACCGAACGGCCGGAATAGTCAACACGCTTACCCAGCAGGTTCTGACGGAAACGACCCTGCTTACCGCGCAGCATCTCGGAAAGAGACTTCAGCGGGCGGTTCGAGGCACCGGTAACCGGCTTGCCGCGGCGGCCGTTATCAATCAGCGCGTCTACAAACTCCTGCAGCATGCGCTTCTCGTTGCGGATAATGATCTCCGGCGCGTTCAGCTCGATCATCTTCTTCAGACGCATGTTACGGGCGATCACGCGGCGGTAGAGCTCGTTCAGGTCAGAGGTGGCGAAGCGGCCGCCATCCAGCTGGATCAGCGGGCGCAGATCGGCCGGGATGACCGGCAGCGCCTCGAGGATCATCCACTCCGGGCGGTTGCCGGACTTGCGGAAGGCCTCTACGACCTCAAGTCTCTTAATAATGCGCAGCTTCTTCTGGCCGTTTGCCTGTGCCAGCTCATCCTTCAGCTGCTTGGAAAGTGCCTCAATATCCAGCTCCTGCAGAAGCTCCTTAACAGCCTCGGCACCCATGCCGGCCTTGAAATCGTTCTCATACTTCTCGTATGCGGCATCATACTCCACATCGGTCAGAAGCTGCATCTTCTCCAGCGGCGTGTTGCCGGGATCAATGACGATATAACGGGCATAGTAGAGCACCTTCTCCAGAAGGCGAGGCGAGATGTCCAGTAAAAGACCCATTCTGGACGGGATCGCACGGAAATACCAGATGTGCGAGACCGGGCAGGCCAGCTCGATGTGGCCCATACGCTCACGGCGCACCTTTTTGCTGGTGACCTCAACGCCGCACTTCTCACAGATACGGCCCTTAAAGCGGCCGCGCTTATACTTGCCGCACTGGCATTCCATTTCTTTCATCGGGCCAAAGATGCGCTCGCAGAAAAGGCCATCCCGTTCGGGCTTGAGTGTGCGGTAGTTGATCGTCTCGGCGCGCGTTACCTCACCGTGCGACCAGCTGCGGATCGTTTCGGGAGACGCCAGACCAATTCGGATCGAATCAAATACACTTCTTTTCATTGATTGTATACCTCTTTCCCCGCATAGCGGGGGAAGCATAATCCCCTCTCGTTAAAGTAATGCTGTGAATGAGTCGGTTGCGGCTGCCTTACAGGTCACCGTCAAAATCCGGCTCCTCCTCGGCGTATTCTTCCTCATACGCCTCCTCCTCATCATCCGAGAAGGAGAAATCATCGTCGCCTTCCTCTTCCTCGCCCTCGGCATCGTCGTCAACGTCCTCGTCGCGCTCGTAGCCGCTGTCAAGTGCTTTTTCCACCTCTTCCAGCGAGTTCATGGTAGGCATATCATCGTCAATGAGGTCGGAGAGCTCGATCTCCTCGCCGTTATTATCCAGCACGCGAACGTCCAAAGCCAGCGATTGCAGTTCCTTCACCAAAACCTTGAAGGACTCGGGAATACCCGGTGTCGGGATATTCTCGCCCTTTACGATCGCCTCGTAGGTCTTGGTACGGCCATTGATATCGTCACTCTTGACCGTCAGGATCTCCTGCAGCGTGTAAGCGGCACCGTAAGCCTCCAGTGCCCAAACCTCCATCTCGCCGAAGCGCTGGCCACCGAACTGGGCCTTACCGCCGAGAGGCTGCTGGGTCACGATCGAGTACGGGCCGTTGGAACGGGCGTGGATCTTATCGTCAACCAGATGGTGAAGCTTCAGGTAATACATGATACCAACGGTAACGGGGTTATCGAACGGCTCGCCGGTACGGCCATCGTACAGCGTGGTCTTACCGTCGATTACGCGCACGTCGTGATCCTTGCGGTATTCGGCCAGCTTTTCGGCATCGCCTTCAATCTCGGCAGGCAGACGCTGCAGATCCTTCTTACCGTTTTCATCGGTCACCTCGATAAAGAGGGCCTTACCCATCACGTTCTCACCATCGCGGATCTCGCGTGCAAAGCCTGCCTCGCGCATCCACTCTACGATGTCCTTTTCATTGGCACCGTCGAAAACGGGGGTCATGATCTTGTAGCCCAGCTTGCGGGCGGCAAAGCCAAGGTGAACCTCGAGCACCTGACCGATGTTCATACGGGAAGGAACGCCCAGCGGGTTCAGCACGATATCCAGCGGCGTACCGTCGGCCAAGAACGGCATATCCTCCGGCGGCAGGATGCGCGAAACGACACCCTTGTTACCGTGACGACCTGCCATCTTATCACCAACCGAGATCTTTCTCTTCTGTGCCACGTATACGCGAACCACCTTGTTCACGCCGGGGGCCAGATCCTCGGAATTGGTGCGGTCAAACGTCTTAACGTCTACAATAATACCCGATTCGCCGTGCGGCAGGCGGAGCGAGGAATCACGCACCTCGCGTGCCTTTTCGCCGAAGATGGCGCGCAGCAGGCGCTCCTCAGGCGTCAGCTCGGTCTCACCCTTGGGGGAAACCTTACCAACCAGAATATCGCCGGCATGCACCTCGGTACCCAGGCGAACGATACCCTCGGCATCCAGATCCTTCAGGGCATCCTCACCTACGTTCGGGATCTCACGGGTGATCTCTTGCGGGCCAAGCTTGGTATCGCGTGCCTCGATCGAATACTCCTCAATGTGAATGGAGGTGTACACGTCGTCACGCACCAGACGCTCGTTCAGCAGAACGGCGTCCTCGTAGTTATAGCCCTCCCAGGTCATGAAGCCGATCAGGGCGTTCTTACCAAGCGAGATCTCACCGTTCGCGGTAGCGGGGCCGTCAGCAATGACCTGACCCTTCTCTACCCGCTCACCAACCTCTACGATCGGGCGGTGGTTCACGCAGGTACCCTGGTTCGAGCGCTTAAACTTGATCAGCGTATAGGTATCCTTGCGGCCGTTATCGGTCACGATCACGATCTGCGAGGACTCTACGCGCTCAACAACGCCACCCTCGGCAGCCACGATCACGGCGCCCGAGTCTACGGCGGCCTTGTACTCCATACCGGTAGCAACGATCGGCGATTCGGTCATCATCAGCGGCACAGCCTGCTTCTGCATGTTCGAGCCCATCAGTGCACGGGTGTTATCGTCGTTCTCAAGGAACGGGATACACGCGGTAGCTACCGAAACGACCATACGAGGAGAAGCATCCATGTAGTCGATCTTCTCGCGGTCTACCTCTAAGATCTCGGCTCTCTCGCGGGCGATAACGCGGCGGTTGATAAAGCGGCCGGTCTCATCCAGCGGCTCATTTGCCTGGGCGATGATGTAGTTATCCTCTACGTCACCGGTCATATATTCAATTTCATTGGTAACGATGCCGGTCTCCTTGTCCACCTTGCGATAGGGGGCCTCAAGGAAGCCGTAATCGTTGATACGGGCATAAGTGGCAAGGTAAGAGATCAAACCGATGTTCGGGCCTTCAGGCGTCTCTACCGGGCACATTCTGCCGTAGTGCGTATAGTGCACGTCACGCACCTCAAAGGAGGCACGGTCGCGGGACAGACCACCGGGGCCGAGAGCCGACAAACGGCGCTTGTGCGTCAGCTCTGCCAGGGGGTTGTTCTGGTCCATAAACTGAGAAAGCGGCGAGGAGCCGAAGAACTCGCGGATGGCGGTAGCCACCGGGCGGGTGTTGATCAGCGCCTGCGGGGTCATTTCTTCAGAATCGTGTACCGACATGCGCTCCTTGATGTTCTTATCCATCCGGGCAAAGCCAATGCGCATCTGGTTTTGCAGCAGCTCACCAACAGAACGCAGACGGCGGTTGCCAAGGTGGTCGATATCATCAAAGCTGCCCACGCCGTGGGTCAGATTCAAGAGATAGTTGATCGAAGCGAAGATATCGTTCTTGGTGATATGCTTCGGGCACAGCTCGTCGGCACGGGCCATTACCTCACGCTTGATGGCAGCGGCGCGATCCTCCTCGCTCATCAGCGGGTTCTCCTCTGCCACCTGATCCATGATCTCACGCAGCACGCCGTAGCGCACGCGCTCGCTCAGGCCGCAATCGGCCAGGTCATAACCAAGGATCCATTCCGGCTTCACGGTGCCGTTGCCAAATACGCGAACGGTGCGACCGTGCTCGGTCAGAATATCCACCTCGTTAACGGCGGCATGCTCAATCTCCTTGGCCAGCTCGCGAGAAAGGTGGGCGCCTGCCTCGGCGATCACCTCGCCGGTCAGGGGGCTGACAACGGTCTGCGCCAGGGTGTGACCCTGAATACGGCGGCCGATGGCCAGCTTCTTATCATATTTATAACGGCCTACGTTGGCCAGGTCATAGCGCTTAGGATCAAAGAAGAGGTTGTTGATCAGGATCTGGGCGCTCTCTACCAGCGGCGGCTCGCCGGGGCGGAGCTTCTTGTAGATCTCCTTCAGTGCCTCTTCGCCCAGGGTGCACTTGCTTTCAGCAGCCAGCAGCGCACACTCGTCCTTGGTAAAGGTGGCATTGATAATGTCCTCTTCACCAAACAGGCGCAGAATATCCTCATCGGTCTCCTCGCCCAGGGCGCGGATCAGAACGGTGATCGGGATCTTTCTGGTCTTATCGATCTTGACATAGAAAACGTCGCTGGCGTCGGTCTCATACTCCAGCCATGCGCCGCGATACGGGATCACCGTAGCGGTGTAGCTGTGCTTACCGGTCTTATCCACCGTGCTATCATAGTAGATGCCGGGGGAACGAACCAGCTGCGAAACGATAACACGCTCCGCACCGTTGATCACAAAGGTACCGTTTTCGGTCATGAGCGGGAAATTGCCCATAAAGATCTCAGACTGCTTGACCTCACCCGTTTGCTTGTTGGTCAGGCGTACCTCTACGCGCAGCGGTGCGTCGTAGGTCACGTCTCTGTCCTTACACTCCTCTACGGGATAGCGGGGGTTTTGCAGATCCAACGTGTAGTTGACAAACTCGATCGACAGATTGCCGGAGTAGTCAACGATCGGAGAAACATCACGAAGAACCTCTTTCATGCCTACGTCCAGGAACCACTGAAAGGACTTCTTCTGAACCTCAATAAGGTTTGGCATCTCCAGTGCTTCGTCGATCTTAGAAAAGCTCATGCGCACATTTTTGCCAAGCTTTTGGGGCTTTACCATGCCATAATCACTCCATTCCATGTATTTTTCGCGCCGTTTACCTATTTATTATAGGGCTTTGCGCGCGCCGAAAAAGCGCAAAAAACCCTAAAAAATAGGCAATTATAATGCAGTTTACTATTATATCATCGAAAACAAGGCCTGTCAACACTTTTTTGGCAAAAAGTTGAACATAATATTTTTTTATATCGCCATACAAAAATATAATTGTCGTTTCTGATGAATTTTACAGCTGCCGGCCTTTGTTTTCGGGCAAAGCGGCTATAGGGTGACGGCGGGGCAGTCCCCTGCCCTTTTTCCAAAAACGGTTTATTTTTTCCTGTTTAGGGCTTTTGAAATTGATTTTTATCAAAAAAATATCCACTTTTGGAAAAAAATTTTGAAAAACCTCTTTACAAACGAAAAAAGATATGCTACAATGGTGCCAAAGAACAGAAAGGAGCTGCACCATGAGCTTTGCAGACCGTGTAAAACTGTTAAAAAGTGAGAGATCCATGACGAGCGAGCAGCTCAGCCGTGAAAGCGGTATTCCCTTAGGCACCTTGACCAAGATCCTTTCCGGCGCGACGGGTGAGCCGAAGCTTTCGGTAGCGCTGGCGATTGCGGAGGCGTTTGATTGCCCAATTGGCCTGCTGCTGGATGGCGAGGGGCATTTTGCCGACACCCTGCGCGAGGAGGAATGTCGCTTGGTCAAGCGCTACCGCCGCCTGGACGAGGGTGGGCGCGAGCTGGTGGACATGGTCATCGACAAGGAGATCTCCCGCATGGAGAGCGCCGGCACGGTGCCCGAAATTGCAGAGGCAGAGGAGATTCGTATGCTGACCCTTCCTTTATATATGCTGCCGGTATCCGCCGGCCGCGGCACCTTCCTTGATGACGGCGGCTTTTGCGAGTCGATCGAGGTGCGCGCCACGCGCGTCTCTCTTGGGGCTGATTACGCCTTGCGCGTCAGCGGCAACAGCATGGAGCCGAAGTTTACCGAGGGCGATATTCTGCTGGTCAAGCGGCAGAACGCGGTCGATATTGGCGACCTGGGCATTTTCGTAGCAGACGGCGAGGGCTACTTCAAGCGCTTCACCGGCAAGAGCCTGCGCTCCTACAACCCCGCCTACCAGGATATTCCGATCTCAAACTTTGCCGAGTTTCGTTGCTGCGGCAAGGTGATCGGCCGCATGCGCCAGCGCAAGGTGGCTGTATAAATCTATTTTTCGCACACATGGGATGGGCATTGCACCCAGCCTTCCCTTTCTCTCCCCCCTCACGGCGGCCGCCCTCCGGCCGCCGGTTTTTTATTTGACAAATCACCCGTTTCGTGCTACAATATAGAAAATTGCGAAAAAGGAGCCACACCATGACCACCGGTATTGTGCTTGGCGCGTATCCGATCCCGTATACGGAGCAGATCGCCCTGATCAAAAAGCACGGCTTTTCTGCCGTTTTTCTCTCCTCCGGCTGCCGGGATATAGAGCAGATCGTCACCCTTTGCACCGAAAACGGGCTAAGCATTGAAAGCTGCCACGCGCCCTTTGACCATATCAACGATATCTGGTACGATACGCCCGAGGGCGAGCGCATGCTTTCCGAATTGCTGGCGGCGGTAGACGAATGCCGGGATTACGGCATCCCGGTGCTGGTAGTGCATCTTTCCAGCGGCGAGAACCCGCCGCGCGTGAACGACCTCGGCCTTTCCCGCTTTGAGGCGCTGATGGCCCATGCCGCCGCCTGCGGCATCACGATCGCCTACGAAAACCAGCGCATGCTGGGCAACCTCTCTGTGGCGATGGAGGCCTTCCCCTACGCCGCCTTCTGCTGGGATAACGGACACGAGGCCTGCTTTACCGATGGCAAATGGGATTATATGTCCCTATTTGGCGAGCGCCTGGCTGCTATTCATATCCACGACAACCGCGCCACACACAATGCCGACGATCACCGCCTGCCGGGGGATGGGTGTATTGATTTCACAAGCGTGACCAAGAGACTGGCTGCCTCCGGCTATGAAAATTCCTTGATGTTAGAGGTCTTTGCCGAGAACAACCCGGCCTATATGGAGATGGGGGCGGAGGCGTTCTACGCCCGCGCCGCTGCCGCCGCGCGCCGTCTGGCCGATGCCACAACGGCAGCCCGCTGAATAAAAAACGACCGCCAAGCGCATTGCGCTT
>JAZQVK010000211.1:0-3241 GCA_045631765.1 Eubacteriales bacterium | reverse complement strand
CCGGGGTTTTCGTTGCCGCCGGGGGTTTCGCTACCACCGGGGGTCTCACCACCGCTGGGCGTTTCGCCGGTCGGCGTACAGCCGACCAGCAGACCGGTCAGCATAAAAATAACCATCAAAAAAGCAAGAAAGCGTTTCATGGGAAAGTTCCTTTCATATAAAATGATACCTATATTATATCATTCTTTTTCTAAAATAGCAAGATAACATATTGCACAAAAAATAGCTGCATTTTTGTGCGCTTTGAACAAAAAAGAGCCCGCCCGGTAGCGGGCGAGCTCAAATGCGATTACAGCAGCCAGTAGGGAAGCTCTCCGCCGATGGCTACGGTGGAAAAGCCGTCTGCCTTGGTGGGCTTTGCTGCGACCGCGCTCTTGGTGGCGGTTTTTTTGGTGCTGCTGCTCGCGGTGCTTTTTTTAACGGCTGTGGTGGTCTTTTTGGGGGGAGTTGCGGCATCCCCTGCCGGCACCTCGGGCGCCAGGGTGCGAATGCCCTCTGCGGGCTGGCTGCTTGTCTTGGCCATACGGCTGATACTGCTTTTACCGACAGACATGATCGTGTATCTCCTTTGCAAGTTCAGTATATTCTTTAGCGCTGCGGCTGGATTTTTTGCATACGACTACCGGGGTAGATTGATCCTGCGCCCATTCTACGGCGCTGTCTGTATGGATCATGGTATCAAAGAGCGGAAAGGCATTCTGCGCGCGCAGCTCAGCGGCCGTCTCCTTGAAATACTTTTTACGCTCATCTGCCTTGGTAATGGCAATGCCGAGGATCGAGACCTGTGGCGCGATGCCGCGTACCTGCTCGATAAAATCGACCATGTTGGCCAGGCCGAATACGCCCCACGGGCTTGCCTCGACCGGGATCACCACAAAATCAGCGGCGCAGATAATATTCATTACCCAGCCGCCCAAGGTAGGCGGCGCATCCAGCAGAATATAATCGTATTCACCGCCGGCCTTGATCTTCTCTAAGGCCTTTTTGAGAATAAATTCGCGCTGCCACTTGGTAAATAGGTCAAATTCAATGCCGCTCATCAGAGTAGAGGAGGGAACGAGATCCAGCCCCTCGATCGACGTGGGAACGATCACGTCCTCAATCGCCTTGCCATCCCTGATTACGTGGTAAAGGTTGTTGCCGCTTTGCGCCAACGCCAGCGCCTGCTCCTCATCCATAAAGGCCAGCGTGAGGTTCATTTGCATATCCCCATCTACCGCCAGCACGCGCATGCCGCTTTGCGCCAGCGCGGCACCTACGTTGGATGCCGTGGTGGATTTTCCGCTACCGCCCTTGTTGTTGGCAAAGGCGATCACCCTTGTGTTACGCATCGGTCTCCTCCTTCAGGTAATCTAAAATGTCGGAAAGGCCCTCTCCCGTATAGGAGCTGACAAAAAAGATCTTTTTGCAGCCGGCCAGGCGCAGCCAGTTGGCAACGCGCTCCGGCTTGGCGTTTTCTCTGTCAATGCCGGTAACAATGCCCACCACCTCGCGGTTTACCAGGCTGGTGATACAGGGACTGAAGATAGAATAGGGCTCGTCTGCCCCGGCCACCAGGCCAACCACGTCTGCCTCGTAGGAATACAGTGCCAGCGGGCCGCTCAGCTGCCGCAGCTCGGTATATTCGCCAGGGGTATCAATGATGGTGTCCATATAGTTGATATACTGGGTCTTAAAATAGTGCAGCTCCTCGCCGCGCAGCGCCTGTGTCAGCGTGGTCTTGCCGGCTGCCACACGGCCAATGAGAATCAGCTTGCGCATGGTCAGGTACGGGTGACGTCGCAGCAGGTGTAGCCCAGCTTGTCACGCACGTAGCTGGTAATGGCGGTCAGCGCCGCCTCTACCTCGGAAACGGTGCCGGTGATGATCAGCGTGCCGGTAAACCGGTCAACAAAGCCTACCTCAGCCCCCGAGGATTTGAGGGCAATATCGGCCGTGATGACGGCCGTTTCCGCCGGGCTGATCGTCATAATGCCGATCGCGGATTTGGAATAATCGGTCTTAGGGTCAAGACCCAGCTTCTGATATAGAACCGGGTCGGGGTTTGCGATGATATGGTTCAGCGTGATCTGCTTGCCGGGTACCAGCTCCTGCACGATACGCATATTGTTCTGCAATTCCATCTTAGCCTCCTATTTGGCAGATTAGGCCGCTTTCCTCGGCCACCGAGAGAAGGTAGCGCATCTTTTCGTCCGGCAGGGGTGAAAATTCGCGCATGGTGTATTCACGCCCCAGCGCATCGTATTTATCCTGCCCCAGTCGGTGATAGGGAAGAAGATGCAGCCGGTGCACGCCGGGCAGCGCTTTGGCAAAGCCGGCAATCGCGCGAATTTCTTCGGGCGTGTCGTTGAACGAGGGGATGACCGGCACACGAATGATCAGCTCTTTGGCGTGCTCGGCAATGAAGCGCGCGTTTTCTAAGATCAGCTCGTTTGAGCGGCCGGTGTACTGCTCGTGCTTGCGAGGATCCATGTGCTTGATGTCCATCAGCACGGTATCAAGGTGGGGGAGCAGAGAAGCAACCGTCTCGCGTGTGGCGTAGCCGGTGGTTTCGATACAGGTGCTGACCCCCTGCTCGTGCGCCAGCATCAAGAGGGCACGCGCAAATTCCGGCTGGCCGAGTGCCTCGCCCCCCGAAAGGGTAAGGCCACCGCCGCTGCGGGAATAGTAGGGCATGTCACGCATGACCGTTTCCATCACCTCGCCGGCTGTGACGTCCTGCCCCATCAGCTTTTGCGGCTTGCCGGGCATTTTCATCACGTGTGCTTCCCATTCCTGCCCCTCGGGGTTGCAGCACCAGCGGCAGCGAAGCGGGCAGCCCTTGAGGAATACGATGGTGCGAATGCCGGGGCCATCATGCAGGGAGAACCGCTGGATATCAAAGATTCTGCCTGTTATTTGCGATAGGTTTTCCATGCGGCTCTCCTTTCTGCTTTAGAATCCCTGCTCGGTACGGTTAATGATATCGTCCTGCAGGCTGCGGGATAGGGTAGTAAAGAGTGCGCTGTAGCCCGCTACGCGAACCACGAGCGTTTTGTATTTTTCGGGGTTGTTCTGCGCCTCGATCAGCGTTTCACGCGTGACCACATTAAACTGCATGTGCATGCCCTTCTGGTCAAAGAAAGAGCGGATCAGAGCAATAAACTTGGTCAGCCCATCCATCCCGGCCAGGGCCGATGGGTGGAACTTTTGGTTGAACAGCGTGCCGTTTGATGCAATGGCGTGGTCAAGCTTAGCCACC
>JAZQVK010000210.1:0-4170 GCA_045631765.1 Eubacteriales bacterium | reverse complement strand
AGGCGATCGGCGTGGGTGCCGGCCAGCAGTCCCGTATCCATTGTACGCGCCTGGCAGGCGGCAAGGCAGATACCTGGTTCCTGCGCCAGCATGAAAAGGTGCTGAACCTGCCCTTTAAGGATACCCTTGGCCGCCCCGATCGCGACAATGTGATCGACGGCTATATCAATAAGAATGAAGAGGACGTTTGCGCAGACGGCAACTGGCAGAAGTACTTCACCCGCCAGCCCGAGCCGCTGACCGATGAAGAGGCAAAGGCCTACCTCGCCACCATTGATGGCGTTGCCCTCGGCTCTGATGCCTTCTTCCCGTTCAGCGATAATATCGAGCGCGCGAAGAAGAGCGGCGTTAAGTACATTGCCGAGCCCGGCGGCTCTATCCGTGATGATGCCGTGATCGAATGCTGCGATAAATACGGCATGACCATGTCCTTTACCGGCATGCGTCTCTTCCACCATTGATTGGGAAAGGAAAGCGCATGAAGGTAATGGTTGTCGGTGGTGGCGGCAGAGAGCATGCCATCATCAAAAAGATCAAAGAAAATAAAAGCGTAGAAGAGATCTTCGCGCTGCCCGGCAACGGCGGTATCGCGGCCGATGCTACCTGCGTGCCGATCGGCGCGAAGGATATTCCCGCCATCGTCGCCTTTGCGGTGGAAAACAAGGTCGATTATGTCATCGTCGCGCCTGACGATCCGCTCGTTCTTGGCGCGGTTGACGCGTTAGAAGAGCAGGGCATCCCCTGCTTTGGCCCGCGTGCCAACGCCGCGATCATTGAGGGAAGCAAGGTTTTTTCTAAAAACCTGATGAAAAAGTACGGCATCCCCACCGCCGCCTACGAGGTGTTTGACGATATGGAGAAGGCGCTGGCCTATTTAGAGACAGCACCCATTCCCACCGTCATCAAGGCAGACGGTCTTGCCCTTGGTAAGGGCGTGATCATTGCTACCACACGGGATGAAGCAAAGGACGCCGTTCGCTCGATGATGCAGGATAAGGTCTTCGGCAAGAGCGGCGACCACATCGTGATTGAGGAATTTCTCACCGGCCCGGAGGTTTCCGTGCTGGCCTTTACCGATAGCAAAACGGTGGTGCCCATGGTCTCCTCTATGGACCATAAGCGCGCCGGCGACAACGATACCGGCCTCAATACCGGTGGTATGGGTACGATCGCACCCAACCCGTACTACACGGATGAGATTGCCGCCATCTGCCGCGAAACCATCTTCCTGCCTACGATGAACGCCATGAATGCCGAAGGGCGCCCCTTTAAGGGCTGCCTCTATTTCGGCCTCATGCTCACCCCGAACGGGCCGAAGGTGATCGAGTATAACTGCCGCTTCGGCGACCCGGAAACGCAGGTGGTGCTTCCCTTGCTTGAAAGCGATCTGCTGACGGTTATGCAGGCAGTTACCAACGAAACGCTGGCCGCATGCGAGGTGCGCTTTGCTTCTCGCCACGCCTGCTGCGTGATTATGGCCTCAAAGGGTTACCCGGTGGCCTATGAAAAGGGCTACCCGATCACCATTCCCGCCTCGGTGGCAGACGGTGTATTTGTGGCAGGAGCCGAAGAAAAAGCCGGGCAGCTGCTGACAAGCGGCGGCCGTGTGCTGGGTGTGACCGCGGTGGCGGATACGCTTGCCGGTGCCATTGCCGGCGCCTATGCCAACGTGGCACAGATCTCGTTTGATAACGCCTACTATCGCCACGATATCGGGCAAAGAGCCCTTTGTGCAGGGAAGGAAGGATAACGAATGGTATATAGAATTTTTGTAGAAAAAAAGGAAGGCCTGGCACATGAGGCAAGCGCGCTCCTTTCCGAGCTGCGCAATCTGCTTGGCATCACCTCGCTCACCTCTGTGCGGCTCTTTAACCGCTATGATGTTGAAAATATTGCAGACAAGCTGTTTGAAGAGGCCGTTCACACCGTATTCTCTGAGCCGCAGTTAGATACCGTTACGCGCGAGCTGAACGTGGGGAATGATACCGTATTTGCGGTAGAATATCTGCCCGGCCAGTTTGATCAGCGTGCCGATTCGGCTGCGCAGTGTATTCAGATCATCTCCTGTGGCGAGCGCCCTGCCATCCGCACGGCAAAGGTCTATGCCCTGGGCGGTAGCCTTACCGAAGGTGAGCTGGCCGAGATCAAAAAATACGTCATCAACCCCGTTGAGGCCAGAGAAGCATCGCTTGCTCTGCCCGAAACGCTGATCGCACAGTATGAGATCCCCGAGGCGGTTGCCACGCTTGACGGGTTTATCGAGCTGGATGAAAAGGGGCTTGCTGACTTTATCGCACAGTATGGCCTGGCCATGGATCTGGATGATATCCGCTTCTGCCGCGACTATTTCCGCACCGAGAAGCGTGACCCCACCATCACCGAGGTGCGCATGATCGATACCTACTGGTCTGACCATTGCCGCCACACCACCTTTGGTACCACCATCGATAGCGTTCGCTTTGAGGACAAGCTGCTCGAAGAGGCGTATGAGGAATACCGCGCCGTTCGTGCGAAATTAGGCAGAACCAAGCCGGAAAATCTGATGGATATTGCCACCCTTGCCGGCCGCTACCTGAAAAAGACCGGCAAGCTGGATAAGCTGGATGAATCTGAGGAGATCAATGCCTGCACTGTTAAGATGGAGGTAGAGGTCGACGGCGTGAAAGAGCCTTGGCTGCTTCTCTTCAAAAACGAAACGCACAATCACCCCACCGAGATCGAGCCCTTTGGCGGTGCCGCCACCTGTATCGGTGGCGCGATCCGTGACCCGCTTTCCGGTCGCTCCTACGTATATGCCGCCATGCGCGTGACCGGTGCTGCCGATCCTACCCGCCCGGTGTCTGAGACCATTCAGGGCAAGCTGCCGCAGAGAAAGATCGTGCAAACGGCCGCTGCCGGCTACTCCTCCTACGGTAACCAGATCGGTCTGGCGACCGGCATGGTAGACGAGCTGTACCATGATGGTTACGCTGCTAAGCGTATGGAGATCGGTGCCGTCATTGCTGCCGCCCCTGCCGCTAACGTGCGCCGTGAGCGCCCTGAGGATGGCGACGTGGTCATTCTGCTGGGTGGCCGCACCGGCCGTGATGGCTGCGGCGGTGCTACCGGCTCCTCTAAGAAGCACACGCTTTCCTCGCTTGAGACCTGCGGTGCCGAGGTGCAGAAGGGGAATGCGCCTGAGGAAAGAAAGCTGCAGCGCCTCTTCCGTAATGCCGAGGCCTGCCGCATGATCAAGCGCTGTAACGACTTTGGTGCCGGCGGTGTGTCGGGTGCCGTTGGCGAGCTGGCCGACGGTCTGGATATCAATCTCAACGCCGTGCCGAAGAAATACGAGGGCCTTGACGGTACCGAGCTTGCGATCAGTGAATCGCAGGAAAGAATGGCCGTGGTGGTTGAAGCGAAGGACGTTGACCGCTTCATGGCGCTGGCGCTTTCCGAAAACCTCGAGGCAACCGTGGTTGCCCACGTGACCGAGGAGCCCCGCCTGCGCATGCATTGGAATGGCAAGACTATCGTCGATATCTCGCGCGAGTTCTTAAATTCCAACGGTGCAGAGAAGCATATTAACATCGCCCCTTCAAAAATCGAGACTTATGCCAAGGCAGAGCCGAAAAGCTTTGGCGATGGCTACTGTGCGCTGATGGGCGACCTCAACGTTTGCTCCAAGCGCGGTCTGTCTGAGCGGTTTGACTCTACCATCGGTGCCGGCACCGTGCTCATGCCCTTTGGCGGTAAACACCAGAAGACCCCGATCCAGGCCATGGTGCATAAGATCTCGGTTGAAGAAAAGCATACCGATACCTGCTCCTATATGTCCTGGGGCTATAACCCCTTTATCGCTGAAAAGAGCCCCTACCACGGCTCTTACCTCGCCGTTGTAGAAAGCGTTTCTAAGCTGATCACGGCCGGTGCCTCGTTTGAGGACGTTTATCTGACCTTCCAGGAATATTTTGAAAAGCTTGGTAAGGATGCAAAGAGATGGGGCAAGCCACTTGCGGCTCTTCTCGGTGCATTTGAGGCACAGCTTGAGCTCGGAATAGGTGCTATAGGCGGTAAGGATTCCATGAGCGGCTCATTTGAATCTCTTGACGTACCGCCCACACTCGTTTCCTTTGCTGTGACAACAGGAAGAACAGACGAGGTTATCTCAAACGATTTCAAGGCTGCAGG
>JAZQVK010000209.1:0-8957 GCA_045631765.1 Eubacteriales bacterium | reverse complement strand
CACAGGCCATGCGTCTACAGCAGCAATACAACGCCGTAACACGGCCGCTTGCATGCCGTGCGATCGAAATATCCTCTACCGCGCTGCGGCAAGAGCTGGCGCAGGGGAATGAAACATCCTTTCTTTCTCCGTCTGTTAAGGAGTATATCGACCAATGTCAACTATACACATAACCGAGGATGCCTTGGCCTTGCTGCGTAGGGCGGTAGAAAAGCGCATCACAGGCAGAAGATTTTCACACACGCTGGGCGTTGAAAAAGAGATCGCCCGGCTGGGAAAAATCTATCTGCCGCAAAATATCCCTGCGTTGCGAGCTGCTGCGCTGCTGCACGATATCACAAAAGAATGCTCACTTGAAGAGCAGCTGCGGCTTTGCCGCCGCTTTGCGATAGAGCCCAGCAGGGCAGACCGTCTCTCCCCAAAAATCTTTCACGCGTGGACAGCGGCTTGCCTTATCAAGGAAGAATTTCCCGCATTCGCCACCGCCGAGATCACAGAAGCGGTAGAGCAGCATACCACCGGCATGCGCGGCATGTCACTGTTTTCCAAGCTGCTTTATTTGGCCGATTATATCGAAGAAACGCGCACGTTCCCCGATTGTGTGGCGCTGCGAGAAGCGTTTTGGAAACCGATGGCAGACCTGCCGCCAAGTGAGCGGCTGCCGCACCTTGATCGCGTTTTGCTCAAGTCATTTGATCTAACGATCAATTCCTTGCTTGCCGATGGCAGCGTTATTGCCCCGGCAACCATCGATACACGCAACTGGATCATTGAAGAATTTAACACGCATAACGGCATGAGGGAATCACAGACTAACGAAAACAAGTAGTCTGAGGTTCTTTCATGAAAATTAAGATCGCACTTTTTCTCGCCCTTGCCATCGTTGCCGGGCTGGTTTTATACGGCGGCACGCCGATCGTCATGCAGCCCGCAGCAGAAGAGGCTCTCCCTTTGCAAAAAAACATTCTGATTCTTGGTATCGACCACGCTGCCAGCAATAGCGACGTGGTTATGCTGGTACACTTTTCACAGGCAGAGAAACAGTTGGTTTGTATGCAGCTGCCGCGAGATATGTATATCGAAGGCGAGCGTGAGCCAAAGCTCAACCACATATTTGCCTCCTGCCGCGCCAAAGGCATGACCGAGTCTGATTCGCTTTCCTATACAACAAAGCGTCTCTCCGATGCCTTTTCCATTCCCATAGACGGTGCCGTGTGTATTGATCTTGCAGCCTTTTCCCGCATGGTGGATGCTGTTGGTGGTATTCCCATCACCGTACCCATGGATATGACCTACCGTGACCCGGAACAGGGGCTTTCTATCCTGCTAAAGCAGGGAAAGACCGTGCTGGATGGCAGCATGGCCCAGCAGTTCGTGCGTTACCGCAGCGGCTATTTGGAGGGTGACATTGGCAGACTGGATGCGCAAAAGCTGTTTCTTGCTGCTGCCTTTCAGCATCTGGCAAAAGGTATCTCCCTTCCGCAAGCCGTTTCACTTTCCATTCGTTTTTTAGATGACGTTACGCTGGTCGGTAGCAAAAGCAGCTACTTTTCCTTAGCCACCGCGCTGCTGCAGCAAAGAGAAGCGCTTCGCGTCTCCTTTCTCTCTATCCCCGGCGAGGCTTTGCAAGAGCATGAGGGGGGTGGTGCGTGGTATTACGTGATCAACCGCCCTGCCACCTGTGCCGCCTTAAATAAATTTTTTACCCCATACGCAACCATGCATGAGGGCACGTTTGATGCCGCCGGCCTGTTTTGCAAAAATGACGAACGTTTTTTGAATATCCACCTTTCGACCGATATACCGTACCAGGTATATGGCCCAGAGGATATTTCCCATATAAAAATTTCAAAGAAGGATAATTAAGCATCATGGACACTACAGAAAACAACCTGGTTCATCGTGATCTGAGCAGTGCCACCTCGCGCGAGATCGCTGAAGAGGCCGCCTCGGCTCTTTTTCGGAAAAAGGGAATTAACATTCGCCTTTTCCACGTAGAGGAGACAACCGTTATCGCCGATTACTACGTTATTTGCAGTGCGCGTGCTACTACGCATGCACACGCGCTGGCAGATGAGGTGAATTACCGCCTTGGCCTTTGCAACGTTCACGCCCAGCGTACCGAGGGGCGTGACGGCGGCGAATGGCTGTTAGTTGACCTGGGTACCGTGCTGGTACACGTTTTTACAAGAGACGCACGGGAATATTATAACCTGGAGCGCCTGCTGCCGCAGGAGGGCGAGGCAGATCTAACCGATCTTTTTGAGGAACTGAAAAATAAATTAGAATCCGGAGAGATAGAAGCATGAAGTACGATTACAAAAGTATTGAACCAAAGTGGCAAAAGCGGTGGGAAGAGGCAGGCGCCTTTGAAGCCGTAGACATGAGCGAGAAGCCGAAGTTTTACGGCCTTGTTGAATTCCCGTACCCCAGCGGCGCCGGCATGCACGTAGGCCATATTAAGGCATACGGCGGCCTTGAGGTCATCAGCCGCAAGAGAAGAATGCAGGGCTACAACGTCCTGTTCCCGATCGGCTTTGATGCATACGGTCTGCCTACCGAGAACTATGCCATTAAAACTGGTATTCACCCGCGCGAGGTAACCGACCGCAACATTGCCCGCTTTACCGACCAGCTGAAGCGCGTAGGCTTCTCCTTCGATTGGAACCGCGTCATTGACACCACGGATGATGACTACTATAAGTGGACGCAGTACATTTTCTTAAAGATGTTTGAAAAGGGGCTTGTATTCCGCGATACGGCCTTTGTCAACTATTGCCCCAGCTGCAAGGTCGTTCTTTCCAACGAGGATTCGCAGGGCGGCAAGTGCGATATCTGCCATAGCGATATCATCCAAAAATCTAAGGACGTATGGTATCTGCGCATCACCGCCTATGCTGACCGTCTGCTCTCCGGTCTTGACACGGTAGATTATCTGCCCAACATCAAGCTGCAGCAGGAAAACTGGATCGGCAAATCCACCGGCGCCTTCGTTGATTTCTCGATCGCCGGGGCAGACGAGAAGCTGCGCGTGTATACCACCCGCCCGGATACCCTGTTCGGCGTTACCTTTATGGTTATCGCGCCCGAGCACCCTATCATTGATAAGCTGGCTGACCGTATTCATAATATGGATGCCGTATTGGCTTACCGTGAGGAATGTGCCAAGAAGTCTGAATTTGACCGTACACAGCTGGTTAAGGATAAGACCGGCGTTTGTCTTGACGGCATGACCGCCGTAAATCCTGTATCCGGCAAAGAGATCCCGGTCTACATTGCCGACTACGTTATGATGGGCTACGGCACGGGCGCTATTATGGCCGTGCCCGCGCATGATGAGCGCGACTATGCCTTTGCCAAAAAATTCGGCGCTGATATCATTCCCGTTATCGAGGGCGGCGACGTTTCCAAAGAAGCTTACACAGGCGACGGCAACATGATCAACTCTGACTTCCTGAATGGCATTACCACCAAAAAGGAAGCCATTGAAAAGATGATCGCCTATCTCTCCGAGCGCGGTGTCGGTGAAGCCGGCGTACAGTACAAAATGAAGGAATGGGCCTTCAACCGCCAGCGCTACTGGGGCGAGCCGATTCCGATCGTGCATTGTGACCATTGCGGTATGGTGCCGGTTCCTTACGAGGAGCTGCCGCTTCGTCTGCCCGAAATTCAGGAATTTGCCCCCGGTGAGGGTGGTGAAAGCCCGCTTGCCAAGGTAGAATCCTACGTCAACTGCAAGTGCCCTCGCTGTGGTAAGGATGCACGCCGTGAAACCGATACCATGCCGCAGTGGGCAGGCTCCTCCTGGTATTTCCTGCGTTATATCGACCCGAATAACGATCATACCCTGGCAGCGCCCGAAAAGCTGAAGTACTGTATGCCGGTAGACTGGTATAACGGCGGCATGGAGCACGTTACCCGCCATATGATCTATTCGCGCTTCTGGCATAAGTTCTTATACGATATCGGCGAGGTCAATACCGACGAGCCGTATGCCAAGAGAACCGCCCAGGGTCTTATCCTCGGCCCGGATGGAGAAAAGATGAGCAAATCCAAGGGCAACGTGGTAGACCCCAACGAGGTAGTAGATGCCTACGGTGCTGACGTGCTGCGCACCTACATCCTGTTCATGGGTGATTATGCCAGCGCCGCTCCGTGGTCGGATGCCGGCGTACGCGGTGCAAAGCGCTTCTTAGAGCGCTTTGCTGACGTATACGATTTCATCAGCGATAAGCCCTCCACCGGCTCGCTCGTCAGCGCCATTCACAAAACCATCCGCAAGGTTAGCACGGATATTGAAGAGATGAAGTTCAATACCGCTATCGCTGCCATGATGGGTCTGCTGAACACCATTTTTGAAGAGAAGAGCATTACGCGCGAGGAATATCAGATCCTGATCCGTCTGCTTTGCCCGTTTGCACCGCACCTGTGTGAGGAGCTGTGGGAAATGACTGGCGGCACGGGTCTCTGCTCGCTGGCTCCCTGGCCGGAATTTGACGAGTCCAAAACAGTCGATCAAACGATCGAGCTGGCCGTTCAGATCAACGGCAAGGTGCGTGGTGTGATTGCCGTCGATAAGGAGCTTGACCGCGATGGCGTTTTGGCCGTTGCCAAGGCAGATGCCAAGATTGCCCCGCTGCTGGAAGGAAAGACGATCGTTAAGGAGATCGTTGTACCGCAGAAGATCGTAAACATCGTTGTCAAATAAGCGCGAAAGAAAAAACTTACAAATTATTCTGAAAGTACTTGACATTTCAAGACAAATGCGCTATAATATCTTTGATGTGTTAGAGACGAAGTTCTCTTTGCATGCGCGAAGGGAGGGGATATACGATGGCAGAAGTTAGAGTTAAGGAAAACGAAACACTCGACAGTGCACTGCGTCGCTTTAAGCGGCAGTATGTGAAGTCCGGCGTTCCGACGGAGCTCCGCAAGAGAGAGTGCTACGAAAAGCCGAGCGTAAGACGCAAGAAGAAGTCTGAAGCAGCCAGAAAGCGCAAGTATAAGTAAGATAAAAAGCGAGGTATCAAATACCTCGCTTTTTTATTTGTTTGGTGAATATTTCATTGTGTTATATCCAACCGTTTTACCGATACTATTGCTGTAAAGAATTTTAGAAACGGTGATGCTATGAAATACAGAAAATTATATAAACGCCTCTTTCTGCCCGTTTTGGCAGTCTGCCTTGTTTTATCTTCCAATACTTTCCATTCGGTTTGCGCGCAAAGTCAAGCGCCAAGCTACCATTGGTACGTGAAAAGAAACAACGAGCACCGGCAGCCGGAGGCAGACGGGGCGCAGGCGCTTTTTGAAAAATACGATGCCTATTACGTGGACAAGACGCATGCGGACAACGAAGAGGATAAGGTTCTTTATCTTACCTTTGATGCCGGCTACGAGAACGGGAACGTGGCCAAGATCCTCTCTGTTCTTCGTGAAAAGAAGGCACCTGCCGCATTTTTTGTACTGAAACATCTGCTATTAAAGGAGCCCTCGTTGATTGATCGCATGCTACAGGATGGTCATTTGGTGTGTAACCATACCATGAGCCACAAGGATACCTCCGCCATGACCGACGAGCAGTTCGCAGCCGAGCTGGATGGGCTTGCAACCATCTATAAGGAGCAGACCGGCAAAGAAATGCCACGCTACTACCGCCCGCCGGAAGGGAAATACAGCGAGAGCAATCTGCGCTGTGCCCAAAAAATGGGCTACAAGACTATTTTTTGGAGCTTTGCTTACGCAGATTGGGATAATGATAAGCAGCCGGATTTAGAAGCTGCCAAGAAAAAAATACTGGAAAACACGCATAACGGTGCTGTGATCCTTCTTCACCCCACCTCCGCTACCAACGCCGCCATCCTTGCTGACCTGATCGACACCTGGCGGGTTGAGGGCTACCGCTTTGGCAGCCTGGATGAATTGACCGGTGCGTAAGCCTATGAAGAAAAGCCATCTGCAAAGACTCACTGCGGTTGTTCTTGCTCTAACCATGCTACTCTCGTTCTGCCTTCCTTTATCTGCCGAAAAACCGATTCGCGCCTATTATCACGTATCCACGACCGAAAAGGCGATCGCCCTCACCTTCGACGATGGGCCGCATCCGCGCTTTACAGACAGCATCTTAGAGATATTAGAAAAAGAAAAAATCCCGGCCACCTTCTTCGTTATCGGCAGTAATGTGGAAGCGTATCCGGACGTTATGCGGCGCGTGATCGCTGCGGGGCATGAGATCGGCAACCACACCTACCGCCATCCCATCGTTAAAACCGTTACCGATGAAGAAATGGCCTGGGAGATCGACAAAACCGACGAGGTCCTGCGTAACATCGGTTATAGTGGGAACGGTCTGTTCCGCCCACCGCAAGGCAAGTTTTCAGATACGCTGCCGGCTCTGCTTGAAAAAACCAACAAAACGGCCATCCTTTGGAACATTGATACGCGTGACTGGGCGCACACGCCAAGCGAAGAGATCGTCAACACCATTGAAAAAAACATCTGCGGCGGCGATATCATCCTGTTTCACGATTACGTCAGCGGTGAGAGCACGACCATACCGGCCATAAAAAAACTGATACCCATGCTAAAGGAGCGTGGATATCAGTTTGTAACGGTATCAGAGCTGCTATCACTTCGAGATAGCTGATCAGGCTTCTCCATCGGAAATAGAGAGCTCATCAATCACATCGGTGGGCTCTTCTTCTGTTTTCTCGGCCTCGGCATACGGGTCGATCATAATTTCCTTGATCTTAAAATAAGCCGCGTAGGTGGACATGAAGGCGCCGTTTGAAAAGATCAGCACGAAGGGAAGCAGGATGGCCGCCGCCATAAAGAAGCCGCCGGTAAAGAAGGCAAGGAAGAAATCGATCAGCACCAGCAGCAGAATGCCAAGCGTTGCCATTATATTGCGTTTAAAGCCAAGCAGCGCAAAGATCAGCGAGTTCTTCAGCAGCTTGTAGATGGAAAGATCAAAGGTCACCATCTGCAAATAGATATAAAAGCGCATCCACATATAGATCAGCGCAACGGCAAAGGTGATGCCAAAGAAGATGCTCATCATCAGCCCGTCACCGGCCGTATACATGAATACAAGATCAAAGCCGATCAACGCGAGAAACAGCACGTCTAAGATGCCAAAGGGAAGTGCCTGCTTCCAGTTTCGCTTGATGGCATACCAAAAATCAGAGAAAATAAAGACCGGGTCTCCCGTAGCCATATTGCGCAGCACGTAGGTGGTGCCGGCATTGGTAATGCCAAAGGTAAAAATGGAAAGTGCCGACAAGGCAAACAGCACGTAGGTTGCCGTGGTCATAGAGTTTGCCTCGATCTGTACGCCGCTTGTGGCCATAGCGATCAGCGTAGAGGCTGAAAGCTCGCCCTCCTGCAAAAACAGGCCGCGCAGAATGGGGAAGAATTCCGTTGCCGGCGCCATATAAACAACGCGCGTAAAGGTCGTCATAGCGATCAAGGCAAAAAGTAAGGGGAAGTTGCCAAGCACCATTAACAGGTTAACGGTGAGCAGATTGGGAAAGCATTCCTTGTATTTTAAGAAAAAGCCCTTCAGATCCGTTTTGGTATAAACGTCGCTTTTTTCAATGCCGCGCCCCTCTCGCTGTGAATCAAACAGCTTAAAGCGGCGCTTTTTTTGATTGTTTTCCAATTTCTAATCCTCATTTCGGGGTAGAATCATATCACAAGGATTATATTACCATATCTCGCAAGAAAAATCAACAGCAATTTGTGAATTATTATCCCCATTACGCCGATGTATATGGTATAATATATTGTAATTTATAATGGAGCGGGTGACATGAAAAAAGAAATCGTCATTCATATGTTTTCCAAAACCGCACAGCTTTCTTCACCACGGTTACTCTTTCGCAAAATGAGCCGCAAGGACGCGCAGGATATGTTTGATTATGCAAAAAGAGCCGAGGTGACCAAATATCTTCTTTGGCACGAGCACAAGGATCTTGCCTACACGAAGCGCTATTTGGCCTACGTGGAATCCTGCTACCGTGCAGGGAGCTTTTTTGATTTTGCCTTGGTAGACAAAGCAAGCGGTAAGATGATCGGCACCTGTGGCTTTACAAGGTTTGACTATGCAAACGATGCCGCCGAGATCGGGTACGTTCTGCACCCCGATTACTGGAACAAAGGGCTTGCCACCGAGGCGGTGCAGACCATGATGGAATACGGCTTCAAGACACTCGGTCTTCATCGCATCGAGGCAAGATACATGAAGGACAATGCCGCCAGTCGCCGCGTGATGGAAAAGTGCGGCATGCAGCTTGAGGGGATCCATCATCACCTGCTGCTGGTCAAAGGAACCTACGAGGATATCGGCATTTACGCAAAAATAAAAGAATAAGGGATATTTCATCAGCGTGCTTCATAAAATGCAGCAAAAAGAATTTTCAAGGAGCACCATTATGAAAAAACGTGTTTTTGCGGTATTGCTGGCCCTTTTCTGCTGTGTATCCATTTTTCCGCTCACCCCCTCCGCAGAAGAACCGGCTACTCAAGAGAACGGGAAGCAACCACATTTAGATTTGAACGCTACCTCGGTTATTTTAATGGAATACGAGACAGGCTGCGTTTTATACGAGCAAAACGCCGATGAGCAGCTGCCACCGGCCTCTATCACCAAAATTATGACGCTGCTTTTGATCATAGAGGCAATCGAAAATGGCAAGCTTAGCTGGGAAGAGACCGTCACTGCCAGTGAGAGGGCTGCCTCTATGGGCGGCTCGCAGATCTATTTGAAGGTCGGCGAGCAAATGAGCGTGCGTGACCTTGTCAAATCTGTTGTGATCGCCAGCGCCAACGATGCCGCTGCTGCATTAGCCGAGCACTTGTGCGGCTCTATTGAAGCCTTCGTGGAAAAGATGAACGAAAAGGCTGCTGCGCTTTCTATGAAAAACACGCATTTTGAAAATACAAACGGCTTAGATGAT
>JAZQVK010000208.1:0-4530 GCA_045631765.1 Eubacteriales bacterium | reverse complement strand
CCCCCTTCATCGTTTTGCATGGATAAAAAAGAGGGATAGGAGCGAAATTTGCATATTATTCATAAAAAAACGAAAAAAGTGAAAAAAGACGGCAGAAGGTGTTGACAAAACGGGGGAAAGGTTGTATAATATTGCTATCTTTTTTCTTTTTTCTATTATAGTGAATGCGTGAATTTTATTCGCTGCTTTTTCTTGTTTTTTGTGTCCGCAGGACTCGAAAATAGAAAACAAAAACAAAAGGAGAACCCCCATGAAAAGCGTATGCAAGATTCTTTCCCTCGCTCTTGCACTCGTGTTCTGCCTTGGTTGCTTCGCAGCCTGCGGTGGCACGGATGACAAGACCATTCTGATCGGCGGCTCCGGCCCGCTGACCGGTGCGAACAGCCAGTACGGCGATGCCGTTCTGAAGGGCGCACAGATCGCTGTTGAAGAGATCAACGCTGCCGGCGGCTATGCCGGCTACACCTTCAAGCTGCAGATGATCCAGGACGATTGCGGCGCCGTTGAAGCAGAGAATGCTTACAACCAGCTGTTCGACCAGGGCATGAAGGTTTCTATCGGTTCCGTTACCTCCGGTTCCGCAAAGGCCTTCGCTACTGCCGCAAAGGATGACGGCATCTTCTGCCTGACTCCCTCCGCTTCTGCTGACGACGTTATCGCCGTTGGTAACCACTCCTTCCGCGTTTGCTTTGGCGACCCGCAGCAGGGTGTTATCGCAGCAAACGAGCTCGTAACCGAGAAGGGCTTTGCCAAGATCGGCGTTATCTACGACACGAGCGACACCTACTCTACCGGTCTGTATGAGGCATTTGAGGGCCGCATGACCGAGCTGGAGAAGGCAAAGGGCACCGACTACGTTGTTTACACCTTCACAAGCGAGAATAATACCGACTTCACGCAGCAGGTAACCGAGCTGAAGAACTTCGGCTGCGATGCTATCTTCCTGCCGATCTACTACGGCGAGGCTGCTCTGATCGCTAAGGCTGCTGCTACGCATCCTGAGCTGAAGGACGTTCCCGTTCTGGGCTGCGACGGTCTGGACGGTATTGCCGGCCAGCTGGATAGCAGCGTAACCGCAGAGGTTCGTTACATCACTCCCTTCGATATCAACAGCACCGAGGCAAACGTTGCCGCATTCGTAGCTGCTTATCGCGATAAGTTCGGTAAGGACCCCAACCAGTTCGCAGCTGACGCTTATGATGCCATTATGATCATCTACGAGGCTATGAAGGCTGGCGAGGTTGATCCTGCCGCTGCTGCTTCCGAGATCTGCAGCGCTCTGGCCGAGGTTCTGACCAGCGGTACCTTCAAGTACAGCGGTTTGACCGGTGACAACATGACCTGGACCGAGGGTGGCTCTGTAGAGAAGGAAGCCAAGATCGTTAAGGTTCAGTAATGAATTGAAATGTGCGAGAGGTCGGATGCCTATTTTGGGCACCCGACCTGCTCGTGTCTATGCCTCCCCCGCGTGGGGTGCCAAAAAAGGAGTTATTATGGAAACTTTGATAAATGGGTTGAGTCTCGGCGGTATCTATGCGCTGATCGCTCTCGGCTATACCATGGTATACGGTATTGCCAAGATGCTGAACTTTGCCCACGGTGACATTATTATGGCCGGCGCCTATGCCATTTTTGTTGTGATCGGTCTGCAGGGGAATTTGCTGCTTTCCGCAGTGGCACTTCTGGTGGCCATTCTGTTTTGCGTCACGCTTGGTATCTTGACCGAGCGCATTGCCTATCGCCCTCTGCGCGGTGCCTCTCCGCTTGCCGTACTGATCACGGCCATCGGTGTCAGCTACCTGCTGCAAAGCATTGCACAGCTGGTATTCAAATCGGAAGGTCTGCCTGTTTCTACCGGCGCAGCCTCGCTTGGCTCTGTGCCGTTCCTTGGCACCAATCTAAAGGTTTCCTCGCTGCTTACGCTTGGTCTGTGCATTATTATCATGACTGCTCTGACCCTGTTTGTGGATAAGACCCGTATTGGCCGCGCTATGCTCGCCGTATCTGAGGATCGCGCTGCCGCATCCCTGATGGGTATCAATACCAATTTTATTATCACGCTTACCTTTGCCATCGGCTCTGCGCTGGCAGCCTTTGCATCACTTTTCTATCTGATGCAGATCCCCGTTGTTACGCCCGTGCTTGGCTCCTTGCCCGGCATTAAGGCATTTACCGCCGCCGTTATCGGTGGTATCGGTTCCATTCCCGGCGCTATGCTGGGCGGCATTCTTCTTGGCGTGATCGAGTGCTTCTGCCAGAGCGTGCCGGAAATTTCCCCCTATACCACAGCAATCGAATTCGGTCTTTTGATCGTCATTCTGCTGGTTCGTCCTGTCGGTCTTCTCGGTAAGAAGAGAAGGGAGAAGGTCTGATATGAAAAAAATTCGTCTTAAGCATTATATCAATTATTTGCTCCTCGGTGGTGCGCTCGCTCTGTTTGTTGTGCTTGATATTCTGGGCGTTCTGAAGCGCTCGGATGCCAGCCTGCTCACACAGATCGGCTATAGCGTCATCCTTGCCGTTTCCTTGAACCTGGTCGTTGGCTTTTTAGGCGAGCTTAGCCTTGGCCATGCCGGCTTTATGTGCGTGGGTGCTTACGTGGGCGGTGTGCTTTATAATATGCTAATCCCCACCTGCGGCACCGTGGCCGCCTTGCTGATCGCGCTGCCTATTGGCGGTGTTGTGGCAGCCTTCTTCGGCTTCCTGATCGGTCTGCCCGCTCTTCGCCTGAAGGGTGACTACCTGGCCATCGTGACCCTGGCCTTTGGTGAGATCATCCGTACGGTGATCCTTAATCAAGAATTTTTCGGCGGCCCTATGGGTCTGCCTTCTCAGCGGTTTGGTGACCGCCTGTATATCCTTGCCTTTGTGCTGGCTATCGTTACCGTTTTCGTTTCGCAGAATTTGCGCCGCAGTAAGCACGGCCGTGCCATTCAGGCCATTCGCGATAACGAGATCGCTGCCCGCGCCATGGGTGTTAACGTTACCTATTACAAGCTCGTTGTCTTTGCTATCGCCGCCTTCTTTGCCGGTGTAGCCGGTGTGCTGTACGCCAGCAGCACCTCGCTCGTGCAGAGCACGAACTTCTCCTTTAACTATTCGATCGAGATCCTCGTTATGGTCGTTCTTGGCGGTATGGGTAGCATCACCGGCTCTATGATCTCTGCCGCGATGCTGACCTTCATCACCGTTAAGCTGACGGTTGGTCTGCCCAGCGAGCTGGCCGCTATCGAGCCGCTGGTTTACGCCCTCATTCTGATCCTGGCCGTTATGTGGAACAATGCGCCCTTCCTGCGCCCGCTGCGTGTCAAGCTGCATGATAAGATTGCCGCCCTGCGCGATCGCATCATTCCGCATAAGGAGGTAGACGGCTCTGATGCCGCCGCCACCGCCGCTTGGGATACCATTCCCACCAAGATCCCCATGGATGCGCTGCTTTCGACCGATTTTGCCGTTGACCACAGCTTTGATGCAGATCGCCCTGAAAAGGAGGGAAAGCAATGAGTGAATGGATGTTAAAAACTGAAAATCTCGGCATTTCCTTCGGTGGTCTGAAGGCCGTGCAGGATTTCAATCTGCAAATTCGCCCTAAGGAGCTTTACGGCCTTATCGGCCCGAACGGTGCCGGTAAAACCACCGTGTTTAACATGCTGACCGGCGTGTATCTTCCTACTACCGGCCGCTTCTTCTTGGACGGTGAGGATCTGACCGGCAAATCCACCGTTGAGATCAGCCACCGCGGTATTTCGCGTACCTTCCAGAACATTCGTCTGTTTTCTAACCTTTCGGTTATCGACAACGTGCTGGTTGGCATGACCAACCGCAAGCCCTGCACCATGTTTGAATCTATCTTCCGTCTGCCGCGCCACTATCACACCGAGAAGGAGCTGCGTGCTGCCGCACGCGAGCTGCTTGATGTGTTCGGCCTGGATGGCGAGCGCCGCACGCTGGCATCCAACCTGCCGTACGGTAAACAGCGCAAGCTGGAGATCGCGCGTGCCCTGGCTACTAACCCGAAAATGCTGCTCTTGGATGAGCCCGCCGCCGGTATGAACCCGCACGAGACCGCCGAGCTGACAGAGACGATCCGCTTTGTGCGCGATCATTTCGATATGACCATTCTGCTGATCGAGCATGATATGAGCCTGGTCAGCGGCCTGTGCGATTCGGCCACCGTGCTGAATTTCGGTACCACGCTGGCACAGGGCAAGACGGCTGACGTGCTGCACGATCCCGCTGTTATCCGCGCCTACCTTGGCGACGATTGATGAACGGAGGAGGGAATTATGGCTTTTTTAACCGTTAATGATTTAGAGGTCTCCTATGGTCTGATCCGCGCTATCAAGGGCGTTTCCTTTGAGGTAAACGAGGGCGAGATTGTAGCCCTGATCGGTGCCAACGGCGCCGGCAAGACCACCATTATGCATTCGCTTTGTAACCTGCTGCCTAAAGCGGCCGGCCAGGTATTCTTCAATGGGCAGGATATTACCCACCTTCCCCCGCATAAGCTGGTGCCGCTGGGCATTGCCC
>JAZQVK010000207.1:0-2164 GCA_045631765.1 Eubacteriales bacterium | reverse complement strand
CACGATACCGAGCGGATCTTGACCGCGCTTGGCGGACGTGATCTGTCCGACCTCTCATTTGAAGAGATCAAATCCGTGCGCCTGACACCTGCCGAGCGCGAGCTGGCTGAGCAGCGCCTGCGCTTGGCATGGGCGATCTTGTCTGTCATGCCCGGCATCCCGTGTATCTATTATGGGGATGAGGCAGGCATGGAGGGCGGGCGAGACCCCTTTAATCGTCGCACCTATCCGTGGGGGAACGAGGATGTAGCCCTGCGCGCCTTCTATCAGCAGACCGGCGCCATCCGCGCTGCCGCTGCCGATATTCTTACCCACGGCTATTATCGCGTGCTGCACGCCTCCGGCGCCTGCCTGGTGATCGAGCGGGCAGAGAAGAGTGCCGGCCGCCTGGTGCTGGCTGCCAATAGCGGTGCTGAGCGTTGTATCTACCCATTTGACGGCGTTTGGCGTGATCTGTATACGGATGAAACTATTGCTGGTCACGTAGCTCTGCCACCACTCACGTTTCGCTTGCTGCGTATCGTATCTGAATAAAGTTGCCCTGCCATATCTTGTTGATGTGGCAGGGCAGTTTTTTACGAAACAGTTGACAAAATGTAAAAAATGTGTTATAATTAGTTATATTTTGTAATAAAAGCATCGGAGGTCACAGCCCGCATGGAAACACAAGCAACTGCCTGTGCAACAACAGAGGAAACTGACATTACCCCCGTTACCGATCCCAAAAAGGAAAAGAAGAAAAAGCGCCGTCGCCGCCTTGGCGACCGTGCAGACGGCCGCCGCATCCGCACGCTGGAGCCGGCTTCCCGCATTTCGCCTTATATTATGAAGATCCGCTCGGATGCGCAAAACCACTTTGAGGATGAGATCGACATCACCGATATCGAGCCCTACATCCGTGAGCTGCGCGCCAGAGGCTACAAAAACCTCGGCCTGCTGCATATTCTGATCGCCGCTTACGTGCGCACCGTGGCTACCCGCCCGGGCATTAACCGCTTTATTGCCGGCAATAAGGTGTTCTCGCGCAACAATATCGAGGTGGTCATGACCATCAAAAAGAAGCTTTCTACCACCGCACCCGATACCACGATGAAATGCATCTTTGAACCGACCGATACGATCTACGACGTATACGAGAAGTGGAATGCGGTTGCCGCAGCAGCTATCGGTGATGGCTCCAGCACCGATTTTGATAACACGGCTAAACTCATCAACCTGATCCCCGGCTTTTTGATGAAGCTGGCCATCAACTTCCTGCGTGGGTTGGATTATATAGGCCTCCTGCCGCGCGCCTTGACCAAGGTCAGCCCGTTCCACGGCTCTATGGTCATCACCAGCATGGGCTCGCTCGGTATCGGCCCCATCTACCACCACCTGTATGATTTTGGTAATCTGCCGATCTTCCTTTCCTACGGTAAGAAATATACCCGCTACATCGTAGACGAGGAAGGGGCGGTACATAAGCGCAATTTCGTCGGCTTCCGCGTCGTGACCGACGAGCGCATCTGCGATGGCTACTATTACGCCTCCGCCTTCAAGAACCTGCTGCACATCATCAAAAACCCCCGCTCCCTCGAGCTCCCGCCCGAGAAGGTAGTCGAGGATATAGACTAACAAAAACCCCCACAGAGATCAACGATCTCTGCGGGGGTCTCTTGTTTATAGCATTTTGCGCTTCAGGCGCATGCTATCGGCGATCATGGCGATGAATTCGCTGTTGGTCGGCTTGCCGCGGTTGTTTTGAATGGTGTAGCCGAAATAGGAATTGAGAACGTCTACGTCGCCGCGATCCCAGGCGACCTCGATGGCGTGACGAATGGCGCGCTCGACCCGGCTGGTCGTCGTGGCATATTTTTTGGCTACTGAGGGGTAGAGCACCTTGGTCACCGAATTGATGACGTCACTGTCGCGGACGGTCATGAGAATGGCCGTTCGCAAATACTGATAGCCCTTGATGTGAGCCGGTACGCCGATCTGATGTATGATCTTGGTGACCTGGGTTTCGATGTCGGGTGTACGCTGATTTTCCTGCGCGGGGGTAGCGGCGAGCGCCGTTTGCTCGATGCGGGCGGTCGCGATCTCCTCGATATGCTCGCAAAGGCTTCCCATGTGGACGGGCTTGAGCAGGCACAGCTTCGCGCCCGCATTCATGGCCTGCACGAAC
>JAZQVK010000206.1:0-3004 GCA_045631765.1 Eubacteriales bacterium | reverse complement strand
GCTTATTTTAGGCCTGCGCGGACTGAATATACTGCTTGACACCGGGAACCATGACGTACTTTTCAACCTGGCCATCCTTTACAGCCACCAGCGTGGGCGCCTGCTTGATGCCAAGAGATTCGGTCAGGGCTACGTTTTCCTGTGCCAGCATCTTGGTGTAGGCGATGCCTGCCTTCGAGAGCAGTGACTCTGCGATCTTGCAGTTCGGGCAGGTGGCAGAGGCGAAGAGATAAACGCCGTCACCCAGGGCAACCTGTGCCTCGCACGCGCAAGAGGCCTCTTCGTTGCGAGGGCCGCTGTGCGTCAGCACCGAGTTGGCAATATCGTAGGTCTTACGCTCACGGTATTCCTGTGCCTTACCGTCGTTCCAGTTCTTCACGGGGCGGTAGTAGCCGGTGATACGGCTGTAGACCTCGGTCTCCTTACCGCAGGTGGGGCAGCTGAACTTCTCGCCGGCGATGTAACCGTGCTCCTTACATACCGAGTAGGTGGGAGACAGGGTGTAGTAGGGCAGGCGGTAATTCTCAGCGATCTTACGCACGATCGAGGCGGCTGCACGCCAATCAGGCAGCTTTTCGCCAAGGAAGGCGTGGAATACGGTGCCGGAGGTGTACAGGGTCTGCAGCTCGTCCTGGATATCAAGCGCGGTAAAGATATCCTCGGTAAAGCATACCGGCAGGTGAGAGCTGTTGGTGTAGTAGGGCGTTTCACCCTCGGAGGCACAGATGATATCCGGGTAGTGCTTGCGGTCATGCTTGGCAAGACGGAAGGCAGTCGACTCGGCCGGGGTAGCCTCGAGGTTGTAGAGATCGCCGTACATTTCCTGATAATCGGAGAGGCGCTCGCGCATGTGGTTGAGCACGTTCTGGGTGAACACCTGCGTCTCCTTATGCGTCATATCCTTGCCGATCCACTTCGCGTTCAGACCGGCCTCGTTCATACCAACCAGACCGATGGTGGAGAAATGGTTGGAGAAGGTGCCCAGGTAGCGCTTGGTGTAGGGATAGAGACCCTCCTCCAGCAGCTTGGTGATGATGGTTCTCTTGATCTTCAGCGAGCGGGCAGAGATATCCATCATGTGGTCAAGGCGCTTGTAGAAATCCTCCTCGTTTTCGGCCAGGTAGGCGATACGGGGCATATTGATGGTAACAACGCCGATAGAGCCAGTGCTCTCGCCGCTACCGAAGAAGCCGCCGGACTTCTTACGCAGCTCGCGCAGGTCAAGGCGGAGACGGCAGCACATGCTTCGCACGTCAGAGGGCTCCATATCGCTGTTGACGTAGTTGGAGAAATAGGGGGTACCGTACTTCGAGGTCATCTCGAAAAGGAGCTTGTTATTCTCGGTCTCCGACCAATCGAAATCACGGGTGATGGAGTAGGTGGGGATCGGGTACTGGAAGCCACGGCCGTTGGCATCGCCCTCGATCATGATCTCGATGAAGGCGCGGTTGACCATATCCATTTCCTTCTTACAGTCACCGTACTTAAAATCCATGCGCTTGCCGCCGATGATGGCGTACTCATCCTCGAGGTCGTGCGGTACGGTCCAGTCCAGCGTGATGTTGCTGAAGGGAGCCTGGGTACCCCAACGGCTGGGGGTGTTCACACCGTAAACAAAGGACTCAATGCACTTCTTAACGGCATCGTAGCTCAGGTTATCGGCCTTAACAAAGGGGGCCAGGTAGGTATCGAAGGAGGAAAAGGCCTGTGCGCCTGCCCACTCGTTCTGCATGATACCAAGGAAGTTGACCATCTGGTTACACAGGGTAGCCAGGTGCTTGGCCGGTGCCGAGGTGATCTTGCCGGGAACGCCGCCAAGGCCCTCCTCAATCAGCTGCTTGAGCGACCAACCGGCACAATAGCCGGTCAGCATAGACAGGTCGTGCAGGTGGATATCGGCATTGCGCTGTGCGTTGGCGATCTCGTCATCATAGATTTCAGAGAGCCAGTAGTTGGCGGTGATCGCGCCGGAGTTAGAGAGGATCAGACCGCCGACCGAGTAGGTAACGGTAGAGTTCTCCTTTACACGCCAGTCGATGTTCTTGACGTACTTGTCCACGATCTCCTTGTAATCAAGGATGGTAGACTTCATATTTCTCAGCTTTTCGCGCTGGCGGCGGTAGAGAATGTAGGCCTTGGCCACGTCAGCGTAGCCTGCCTGTACCAGCACGGTCTCTACGCTGTCCTGCACGTCCTCTACGGCGATGAGGCCCTCGGCTACCTTCGGCTCGAAATCTGAGGTAACCTTGAGCGCGAGGAAATCAATAATGCTTTCATTGTACTTACGATCGCATGCGTCAAACGCCTTTTCGATCGCGGCGGAAATCTTGCTGATATTAAAATCGGCAACACTACCGTCTCTTTTTTTGACCCGATACATGTTCTCTTTCATAGCTCATCCTTGCCCCCGCAGCTCTGCCGCAGGAATGTATTTTTTGATGATGTCTAAGAAGGCCGACATCTCAGCCTCCGAAAAGGAGGAAACGCCCGCACCCAGCAGGTTTCCGGAATCGCGAAAGGCCTGTAGAAAATACCGCTTTGTGCCTGCCAGCAGCTGCCCGATGGCCTCTGCATCGGCGGCGGTATGGATCCCCTTGACCCAGGTGGTGCGAAACTCGTGCGGCAGATCGCTTTCCTCTAACAGGCGGATGCTTTGCAGATAGGGGGTCATATCCCCTTCCCTACCCGTCGCGATGGCATAGCCGGCGGGCGAGCTTTTCACATCCATAGCCACGTAATCCAAGAGGCCGGTACCAAGCAGCGCAGCAAGCCGATCAGGTAGGCTGCCGTTGGTATCCAGCTTCACGGCATAGCCCATCTCTTTCACCCTTTGTATAAAGGCAGAAAGGTCGGTCTGCAGCAACGGTTCACCGCCCGTAATACAGACCCCATCCAGCAAGCCGCGGCGTGTGGCGAGGTAAGCGAGCACCTCTTCTTCGCTGTTCTTTGATGAAAACGGCGTGCGTACCAGACCGGCATTGTGGCAAAAGGGACAGCGCAGATT
>JAZQVK010000205.1:0-16656 GCA_045631765.1 Eubacteriales bacterium | reverse complement strand
TTGCAATTCAAGCGCAAAGCTTTGAGGCAACTGAAATTACATTTACAGTTGCAAAAAAATAATAAAACAAAAATGCTTTACCAATGGCGTGATACTCTTAACGGAGTATCACGCCAGTTCTATTCGCCTGCGGCTAGTTCTATTGCTTCGCAGTGATATTCGGCTTACGCCGAGTGGTATTCGCTATGCGAGCTTATAGGCGAATAGAATATCACTGTGAGGCAAAGCCGAACAATATCACTGCCCGAAGGGCAATATCACTCTTTGCGTAGCAAAGAATATCACTCACATATAAAGCAGAGAAGAGAGAGCTTCACGGAAATTTGTTTCCGCGTTACTCTCTCTTCTGTTTTTATCGCCAGTTTCGCATTTGTTTAACAAATGCCTCCGGCTATGCCCATACCCTTATTTTATTTCTCCGATAAGGACAACACCCATTTGGTGCTGCGCTTTTTGTGATGCCGTTTCGCGCTTGTTATGCATGCAAGATGCTTTCCAAATACACGATCGTTTCGGCGATATCCTTTTTTTGCTGCTCACCGGAGATCTCACGCTCGATGGTGTAGGGGCCGGTGTAGCCACATTCTTGAAGCAGGGAAATAACCTTGGGCAGATCGGCAAGCCCCTCGCCAACCTTGACCTCACGGCCAAGATTTTTTCCATCGGTGGGGTAAAAGCCGTCCTTGATGTGCGTGTTGCGCACATATTTACCGAACACGCGCACGGCGTCTGCCGCGTTGCCCTTGCCGTAAAGAATGAGGTTGGCCGTATCAAAATTGATGTAGGCGTTGCCGGTGCCAATATCTTCAATGGCGCGCAGCACGGTCACCGGGGTCTCTTGCCCGGTCTCGAACAGGAAGTTTTGCCCGCGTGATTTGTAAATATTGCACAGATAACGCAGGGCAGCGATCAGACCGTGGTAATTTTCATCACTCGGATTCTCAGGGATGAAGCCTACGTGTGTGGCAATATCGTGCACGCCGATCTTCTCGGCAAAGACAGAGGCCGCTGCCAGCTGCTCGAGTCGCATGCCGCGAAAGGCAAGCGGTACTAAGCCAATGGTGTCCGGCCCGGCGGTAAAGTTCCATTCGCATGGGCCGGTGTAGCCCGCCCACAAGAGCGATACCGCTAACCCGGTCTCTTCCTTTGCACGGTTGATAGCGGCAGCCGTCTCGTCGGTGTAAAGCGCGGGGTTCCAGATCGAGAGCTGGCAGCTTGAAAGCCCCATTTCTCTTGCATCGCGGAATTTCTCGGCAAAGGAGATCCCCTCGTGTACGTTGATCATGACACCTAAGTTCATCATATCAAAGCTCCTTTTTTGTGGATAGAATTTGGCCACCTTGTGTGGCGCTTGCATCTAACAGCTCAACGATCTCCATCGTTGCCATGGCTGATTCGGGCGGGTTCTTTTCGTTTTCATGCTTACCAAGGATGATTTCGGCAAAGTAGCGGATCTCCTCTGCCATATGGTCACATTGCTCGTATGCAAGCGTGTAGACCTCGCCCTCTGCCGGGTAGACGGTGACCTGCCCTCTGCCATCCCACGTGACGGTAGCCTTTTCCAGCGTTACGCGGAAGGGGCAAGAGAAGGGAAAGCCGGGGGCCTCGCACCAGCTGACCTGCGTGGTAACGACGGGGCCGTTTTTATATAACAGGCGGCAGGTATAGCCTTGCTTGGGCATATCCATATCCACCGATATGGCAGATGTCGTATCTGGCTCACCAAACAGATAACGAACCATATCCACGTCATGAACGCCCATGTCCACCAAGGCACCGCCGGAGCGCCTTGCGTCACAGAACCAGCCCTCAAAGCCCCAGCGCGGCAGGGCGCTTAGCCGCTCAAAGCTGGCACTGATCACGCGGCCATATTGCCCTTCGTCGATCAGCGCCTTCAGCGCCAGATAGTTGGCGTTGAAGCGCAGGCATTGCCCGATCATCAGATGGCGGCCGGTTTCCTTAGCGGCAGCGATCATCTCGGCACAGTCAGCATAGGAGAGTGCCATGGGCTTTTCACATTGTACGTGCTTGCCGGCGCGCAGCATGCGAATGGCATATTCCTTGTGTAGATAGGTCGGCAGGCAGATGTCTACTACGTCGATCTCCTCATTTGCCAGCATCTCGTCTACGTCGGTGTAAAGGTGCAGGTCGCCGGCGGTCTGCTTGCCCTCGGCCTCAATATTGATCTTTTGCACCGCAGAAAACTGCTCGGGATCCACGTCACATAGGGCAACGCGGTGAATAGGGAACCCCTCTTTTTCTAAAACATCGTAGCCGTGCATATGCGCACGCGCAATGCCACCGTAGCCAAGAAGGGCTACACGAATTTCTTTCATAGCTTGCTCCTTTTTATTTTATAAAAGCTCTTGCTTTTCTTATAGTCTCATGATACAATATTTTTACCCGAATAGGGATATCTTTTTTTGCGCAATAGTTATACTTTTCTCCAATTTTATAAAAATAGGGGGTAAAAAATGGCATATATTCGTGTGCCGCTCAAGCGGCTTGTGCGTGTAAAAAAGATCATAACCTGCTTTACAAGAGCAGAAAACCCAGATTATCATTCCAATATGGAAAGGCACAACTTTTGGGAAATGGTCTACCTGCGTCGCGGTCGCATGGGCTACCGTGGCGGCGAGCGACAAGGCACGTTGACGGCCGGGCAGGCAGTTTTTCATGCGCCGAACGTGCCGCATGGCTTGTTTGGTGATGGGGTGCATACCTATGAATTTTTTATTATATCCTTTGAAAGTGATTCGTCCTCGCTTGCCGCGCTGGCAGACCGACCTCTGACCTTTTCTCCACTCCTTCGCACGTTGGTGGATTCGATTATTGCAGAGCGTGAGCGCTGCTTTGCGCCGCTGCCGTTATCTCCCTTAACGCCGCTGCCTGACGAGCAGATCGGCGGCCAGCAGATGATTGGGCTGTACGTAGAGCAGCTGTTGATCAGCCTTTTGCGCGAGGTGGTAGGGGCAGGGGGAAGCCTTTTTTCTTCGCGTGCGGCATTAGAGCGGCAGCTGGTAGCCGATATGCAGGCCTTTTTAGAGAAAGGGCTGTATGATGACCTGACCATGGAGGATGTTTGTGGTCAATTTCATTACGGAAAAAGCCGTCTGTGTGCGATCTTTCGGCGCGCAACGGGGGATAGTGTGATGCATTGGTACCATACGCGCAAGCTGGAGGAGGCCAGGCACCTGTTGCTGGAAAGCGAGCAGAGCATTTCCGAGATCGCTGCCAGCCTGCACTTTGACAGCCCCCAGTATTTTTCCCGCAGCTTTCGTCGGTATATAGGCCTGTGTCCACGTGATTATCGCCAGGCCTTTCGGTAAAAAAGAGAGCTTAGCGCTGCGCCCTTAAGGGCACAACGCTAAGCTCTTTTCAGTGTGGTCATCCTGCGGTTCAAAGCAGATGCGATATTCCTTTTTCTTCGTAGCGCAGGCTTTGTATGCCAGCACGTCATCAGCACGGCTGGCAAAAGAAGGCAGTTGGCTGATGAAAGATCAATTCATGATCCCGCATAAAGACCAACCAGCTTGACCAGTACGTCCACCATGGTCTCCAGACTCTTTACGGGGATGTATTCCTGCCGACCGTGGAAGTTTAGACCGCCGGTAGAAAGATTGGGGCAGGGCAGCCCCTCGTAAGAGAGACGGGCGCCGTCTGTGCCGCCGCGAATGGGTATTACCTTGGGCGTAACGCCGCAGGCCTGCATGGCAGCCTTGGCATTTTCGATCAGGTGTGGGTGGCGCGCAACGATCTCGGCCATGTTGTAGTAGCTATCCTTGACCGTAGCAGTGATGCAGCCACCGCCCCAGGCCTCGTCTATCTGCTTAGCCAGCATCAGAAAAAATTCCTTCTTCTTTACCAGCTTTTCGCGGTCATGGTCGCGAATGATGTAGCTGGCGCGCAGCGCCTCTACGCCGCCGCTTACCTCGTCTACCATATAAAAGCCCTCGTAGCCCTCGGTGGCATCCGGCCGCTCGGCACGCGGCAGGCCGGCGTGAAAATCGGCAAAGATATCGACAGCGTTTTTCATCTTGCCCTTGGCGCTGCCGGGGTGTACGCTAACGCCCTCAATCACCAGCTCGCCGGCTGCGGCGTTAAAGTTTTCGTATTCGATCTCGCCCAGCTCGCCGCCGTCTACCGTGTAGCCAAAATCAGCACCAAAGGTCTTAACGTTAAAGAAATCCGTCCCACGGCCGATCTCCTCGTCCGGCGTGAAGGCCACGCGTATCTTGCCGTGCGGCAGCTCCGGGTTATTGACCAGGCGATCCAGCGTTGCCATGATCTCGGCTACGCCGGCCTTGTCGTCAGCCCCCAGCAGGGTGCTGCCGTCGGTTACGATCAGCTCTTCGCCTACGTAGTGCGCAAGCTCGGGGTTTTCTGCCTCTGCGATCCGATATTGCCCGGCCGCATCCAGCGTAATATCACCGCCCGCATAGCGAATGATGCGCGGCTGTACGCCACGCCCGCTAACGGCAGGCGAGGTGTCCACGTGTGCGATCAGCCCCAGCGTGGGTGCCCCTTCTACGTTGGCAGGCAGGGTAGCCGTCACGTAGCCGTATTCATCCATTTCCGTGGTCAGACCAAGAGCCTCTAATTCTGCCTTCAAGGCGGAAAGCAGCACCAGCTCCTCCGGGTTGCTGGGATAGGTCTCTTCACCCGCGTGTGGGTCAGAGGTGGTGGGAATGCGAACGTATTTTAGAAAACGATCAATCACTGTCATGATATATACCTCACTTTACCACTATTGTAGCACAATTCCCGCCGCTTTACAAGAAGGCGCTTGACTTTTTCTCACTTTCCTGCTATACTGGCAGGGAAAGGGGAGATTTTTTATGTATCAGAACGTTATTTTTGATTACGGCAACACGCTTGCCGCTTATATTGAGCGGGATATTGCCCGCCGCTTTGTTCAAAACGAGGCCGATGCCGCCCTCTTTGGCGAGGTGTTTTTTGATCGCCTGTATTTCGACCGCCTGGATGATGGCACGATTACGAATGAGGAATGGTTTGCCGCCGCTGCCAAGCGCCTGCCGGAGCGCCTGCACCCCGTGATGAAGGCCGCAGCCGACGGCTGGTATCGCACCCTGCCGGATATTCCCGGCATGGGGGCCGTGGTTGCTCGTCTGCGGGCGGCAGGCAGGGGGCTTTATTTGCTTTCCAATATCTCGCGCGAGTTTGCTGCCAACGCGCACGAGCTGCCTATTCTGCAAGGCTTTCACGGCATGGTCATGTCCGGCCCCTTAGGCATCGTGAAGCCGGAGCGAGGAATCTATGAGCATCTGCTGCAAGCATACCATCTTGACCCGGCCACCTGCGTATTCGTGGACGATCGCGCCATCAATGTTGAAGGTGCCCGCGCCGCCGGTATTGCCGGCTACCTGTTTGATGGGAACGCCTCTCGCCTGATGGACTTTTTGTTTTCGTAATGAAAAGAACCGAGGAATTTTCCTCGGTTCTTTCTTTTTGGGGATCAAGATTCGTGCCAGCTAACGGCAGGAGACATGGCAGAGGCGGACCAACCGCTCTTCTGCTTGCTGACGAAGTACAGGCAGTCTCCTTTTGCCAGCGTTAGGCCGGAAAGGCTATTGTTAATGCTCGTCATTACCTGCAGCGAATCGGTGCTGGATTTGAGGGTATACCATTTGCTCGCATCATCATAATAAGAAGCATCTCCCTTGTTCGGCCAGATCATCTCGTTGTTTTTGAAGATGGCAATATAGCCGTCGTTTGGACCGTCACTGCCCGGTACGAGCAGCGAGGTTAGCGAAACGTCTACCGTGCCGGCCTTGGGGGCTGTATAGCGGATCACGCAGTTGTATTTGCTTTGTGCCGCTGAGCGGTAGTTATTGATGGCAAAGAAGCCGCCCTTGTTGTCCCACACAACGTTTTGGGCTGTTCCTTCCTCGTCTGCCATGATCCAGCGGAAGGTGGTGCAGTATTTGGTATAGGCAGTGAAGGCGGGAATGTAATTCGTGTAGGTTGGTATAAAGCCAAGAATAGTGCCGGTTTGAACTTTTTCGGTGCTCTTGCTCATATACCCCATCTGCCAATTCCCGGGGTAGGTGACGCTTTCACCGCTGATGACAGGCATGCTGTTGGCCAGTGCATCCAGCGTGGTAGAATCGCAGATGCCGCTCACGTCTGTACCGTAGATGTTCGCGGCATTCGTGTACAGGACGCGCCCGGCGTTGGTGGTGGCACCTGCGGGGTAGGTGTTTCCATTGATCTCTACACCATTGGCGCAGAAGATATGAATGGCAGGGGCATAATCATTGGCTACGGTATAGCCCTTTCTGGCGCCGAAATCGTTGTTTTCGATCAGAATATCCTTGGCCGAGTTCACGTAAACGGCGTAGTTGGTCGTGCGGTCAACGAACTTGTTGCCGGTGATGTTGATATTCTTATACAGCAAATAATCATCATCTGCTTTGCTGCCAAGACCCGTGATCGAGATCGGGCTGTAGAGATCCTGGTTTTGGAAGTAGCCGGTGTGCTTGATCAGGTTGTTCTGTACGTCCAGATTTTCTGTAACGCCGGATTCACCCCAATAGATCTCGTAAAGGATCGCCACCGCGCTCATGCCAATGTTCTCTAACGTGCAGTTTTTGATGGTGGAATTTGAGGTCTTGATCAGCAGGCCGCGCGAGCGAATATTGCGTACCACGGTGTTATCAAACGTAAAGCCGGTTGATGCCATGCTCATGTTGTCAATAAGCACCTTGTTCTTGTTCTCCCAGTGGTTGGCCGTGAGATCATAGCCTGTCAGCGCCGACCGATTGACGGCAGAGGTGGCTACGGTAACACTCTTTAGCTGTACCGTATTGCTGGCAGCGCTCGGTAGGCCTATGGCAGCCCAGTCTACAGAAATACTACCGGCGCCAACGGTGGCTGAGAGAGCCTGCGTATCGCAAACCAGCTGGCCGGCCGAGGTGTAGACGTATACGCGATCACCTACGGCAAAATCATGGCAGAAGCCGCCTGCCGTGCGGTTGCCCTGCTCATAGGAAAACTGTGAGAGGTTGCCCTTGTAAACAATGGTTGTGGTACCGTCACCGTTATTCGTTACGCTGTGCAGGCGGCCGTGTACGTGGTTTTGGTTGGTGCCGTCGTCACACATGTTTTCAAAGAGGCAGGAGATCGCCTTCGAGCCCTCCTTACATCCAGTGGTGTGCGTGGCATCGATCGAGCCGATGTGGGGCAGAGAACCACGGTAATTTCCATCGTTGTCAATGTCCAGCTCTAAGACAACGCCATAGGTGCTTTCCAGCGCCTTATAGCGATCATACGTCTCTTTGGTAATGATCGGCCCGCTCTTCGTGGTGTCTGCTACGCGGTAATAGCTGGTGGCCGTTCTGTTGGTTCCCTCGGTAAAGGCAAAGCCGCCGGAATTGCCATATAGCGTCATATCACGGAAGGTAACGTCACCCGAATTGTAGATTGAAACGGTGGTTCCGCTGTTGGTTGAGCGGCAGGTTAAAATGTCGCCCTTGGCGATCGTGTTGTACACGCCGCTGCTAACGGCCATATTCATGGTGCCGTCTGCATTCTTGGTAATGCTGTTAAAGCTCGTATCGCAATAGGCGTAGAAGGTGCCTTGCCGCTGTGCGCCCATGCCGGTGGTGCCATAATAGGCAGCGTTGGTATTGCCGAATTCGTTCATCATGCCGGCGCCGGTCACTACCAGAAGCGTATTGTCGGCCAGCTTATCCAGCACGTATACCTGGCCGCAGGATTGCTGCGCAAAGCCCAGCGTTAAGCCGTGGAAGGTGAGGTTGCTACAGTTGTCGACGTGTAAGATGCGTCTCAGGTAGGTCTGCTGCTCGGCCAATACCCCGAATGCGTAAACGTTTTTGTTTTGCCAGCCGCTCAGGGCTTTTTCGCCATATACCTTGTATGCGCCGGGGGCGATGATGACCTCACTCTCGTTCTTCATACAGTCGGTCAGGTAGGTGGTAAAGCTTGTGCCGGTGCCGTCCGGCATGCGCACGTTTTCCTTGCGCTGGTGGTAGAGGAACTGGTCGCGATCTACGTGCGGCAGCAGGCTTTCGTCAGCACCTGCGGCCGGGCGGGCATCCACGTCTGTTACGTCGTCGCCGTTTTTGTTCGTATTGTTGGAATCGGTTACGGCTGCTTCGGTATTCAGGTCTGCCAGCAGGTAGTTGTTGCCCTCTAAGGTCAGGCGGCCGCTCAGAGTATTGCTGACCACGTACATGTTCTCGCCCATCTTGGCGGTCAAGGAGGTGGCGGTGTTCTTCAGCAAAACGGTGTTGTCGCAGCCTTCGCAAAGAATACTGCCGGTTACGGTATTACGAGCCACCAGCGTGTCAACGGCACCCTTCAGATAAATGCCGTTGCCCGTGGCGGTAATGCTGCAATCGCGCAGCTCACTGCCCGCGGTCAGCAGGGAAACGCCGTCACCCTTCGAGCGGATGGTGTTGCCCTTCATGTATATACCGATCTTGCCGGCATCCTGCACGCCAAGCATCGTCACGTCCAGCGTGGCGCTTGTCAGATATACGTCAGAGGCTGTTTTGTCAACAACGATGCCGGTGTCGATCGCGCCGGTAACGTCCGTTTCCTTTAAGAACAGCTGATTGCTGCTTGATATTTCCATGCCAATCGCGGCATGGCCGGCAACCGTTACGTTATCCAGCACGGCGCTTTCGGTATGTTGCACCTGAAGGGCGGTCATATAATAGTTGGTGCCCACCAGGTGGAGGTTAGAAAGCTGCATGCCGTCTGCACCCGAAAGGACCAACGGCTTGTCGATATAAACCGTAATGCCCTTGGCGTTATGCGTAGCATGGGCGTCATTGCTGTTAAAGGTCATTGATGCAGCATCCGAAACGTAGTAAACGGCATTTTCAGTCACCGTTCCGGCGCGAATGGCGTCGACCAGCGCCTGGGCGGTGATCAGAATGCCGTCCGTTCCTTGATCGGAAACGTTGGCATAATGCACAGCCGCATCGGAATAGGCAAACAGCGTGTCTACCACGTTGCGGCTATCTAAGCCGTTGGCATGGCTTCGTGCGGCATAGGTCTCCGGGCTGTAGAAAAGCACTTGGCTGTAGCGTGTGCCGTCGGTAATGCGGAAATACATGTCAGAACGCATTTTAGAGGCCGGTACACCGTCTATCGATATGCCGTAGGCTTTGTTCGCAGAGAGCCATTGTGGGGTGTAGGTAGAGGCCTTTTGAAAATCGGCGGAGAGGGAAAATTCGATCTTGATGCCATCCATCGAAGCGCCGTTTTGTGCTTGCATTAGAATGCGCAGCGCGGGCAGATCGTTCAGCAGCAGCGTGGCGCCGGTAAAGCCGTAATCGGCAAGGGTAGCCTCGCCCGAAAGGCTGAGCTTGTTCTCATATTCGCCTACGGGGGTCTGCTTTTCGGCCTCGGTGAGCGTGGCGTTGGCCAGGGTGTCGGTCTTGTAGTTAAAATAGGTCTGCGCTTCGGCACCGTAGTTCAGCATGGCACAGGCCAGCTTATACAGGGCGCTGCCCTGTGCGGTGGCGCTGCCATAGTAGCTTTGGCGCAGGCTTTCGGCATAGGCCTGCACGCTGGCATTGCGCAGCTCGCCATATACGTAGCCGTCAGCCGTTTTGCAATACGGTCTTGCGTAAACCACATCGGTCATTTCCTTGGCGGCAATGCCGGTGTAGGTGTATACCAGCATGTTGTCTAAGGGAATGGCATCCGTATAGGCATTGGCCGCGCTGTAGGAATAGTCCTCTTGCTCCTCGTCGAAGAAGAGCATACCGTATTCCTCGGCCTTGCTTTTCAGCTCGTCTGAAAAATACGTGTAAAAATGCAGGCTGATATCGCCGGAAAGCGAGGCGGCAACGGCATCCAGATAAATATCTGGCTTGAGGGCCACGCTGCTTGTCAGCGTGGTAAAGGCCTCACCGTTTTTGCTGGCAGCGTGCACGGTGCCGGTAGAGGAAAGAATGGGTGAGAAGGTGGCGGTAGCATCAGCTGCGGCAGAAAACCGCATGGCCAGCACGTCACCACGGTCAAGCTCGATGCCGCTGACAGGGGTGAACGCGGCAGAGGATGCGGTATAGCTCTTGGTGGATAGGTTGGTCACCGTTCCGTCTGCGCGGTAAACGGCTGCGGTAAAGGAAAGAGCGGTGTTGGTATGAAAGCTATTGCTGCTGAGGGTGTAGGTGGCGATCAGCGGCGAGCGGAAAAGAAGCACGGTGTCGTAGCCCGGCTTTACGGTCAGCCCGGTGCGGCTGACGGTGCCGGCGTTTCTATTGCCGCCAAAGCAGCCGGTGGCGGTATCATACTGCGGTAAGAGATACGCCGCATCCTTGCCGGTTTGGCTATAGGCCGCGTAAAAGCCGCGGTGCCCCTGTAGACCGGAAAAGCTCTCGGCCATAGCATAAGTCTCACCACAATAGGCCGTGTAGGTCACACGCGGCAGCACAAAGGCGTGGTAGCAGGGGTGGGTGCTGTCACGCGTAACGGCAAAGGAGATCTGATCTCCCTCCTGTACCGCCACGTTCTTTAATGTCGTGTCGGCTCGCTGGGCAGCGGTGAAAGCATAGGCAGTGCTGTTAGCAAGATTGTTCGGGGTGGAAAAATTCTTCCATGCGCTCCCCGTTGCCGGATAGATCTTCTCGCCGTTTTTGAAAATGGCAAAATCCAGGCCGAAAATGCAATTGCTGTAGCCGCCATCGTTTTGGTTCCAAATGGCTAAGGCATCCAGCGAAAGCGTCACCAAGCCGGTCTTTTCTGCCGTATAGGTAATGGCGGTGGCATAGGTGTCAACCACGATGGTACGCGTCAGATTGCCGATGTAGGTGCCATCGCTTGTGACACCGTGGGAGCGGGAAAGATACATGCCGCCATACGTCCACGGGTCACCACTGGTGGCGTTGCCCGTGCGGCAAAGAATGTTATAGTTATCCTTGGTCCAGAATTGCCGATAAGTATTCAGATCTTTAGGGTTGCTGACCGGAAAAAAGCCCACCGTATAAGGCCCGGGGTAGCCGGTAAATGAGCTACCCGAGTAGGTAGGCTGGTAATCCTTAAAGGCATCGTTGCGCAGCGCCTCGGCCTCGCCTACGTAGCTGCTTGGCGGTAGGGCAGAGACTGCTGTTGGCAGTAGCATCGCGATGATGCAGAGCAGGGATAAGAAAAGTGTGAGCTTCTTTTTCATAGCAATTCCTTTCAAGATCCTGTTTGTTTAATATTGGTCGCAAAGATCAAAATATACTATAACATTTTATATTATAACACATTTTGAAAAGTGGAATAAGTTTCATAAAAATAAACCGATTTCTTATAAAAGATAAAAGCTCCGGCTCTTGCAAATGCAAATAAAAAGAGGTATAATAAGAAAAAAGAAGGGGTGCCAATGGCGCTCACCAGCACATCCGGATCGACTTATGGGGCAGAGCGTTGTGCTTGATTAAGCAATATCAGTAAAGGGAAGAAATCATGGAAAAAGAAAAGATTGACAGAATCAACCTTCTCGCCAGAAAAGCCAAGGCAGAAGGCCTAAGTGAAGAAGAAAAGCTTGAGCAGGCAGCGCTGCGTGCTGCCTACGTGGCCGAATTTCGCGCCGGGCTGCGCGGCACGCTGGATAACACCTATATCCAGCGCCCGGATGGTAAAAAGGAAAAGCTGACCACACGCCCGGATGGCAAGGCGTGAGGTGAAAAGGCAGCGCGCGCTGCCTTTTTCTTTACCCCCGGCTCTTGTAATCCACCGGTTGATGTGATATAATCATATATTATGAAAAAAGGCGGACTTTGCGATGCGTTACGATCATATAGCCTGGGATTTCAACGGCACGATCTTGGATGATGCGGCCGTCAGTATGGCGATCACCAATCGCCTGCTGCGTGATCGCGGCCTGCCCGAGGTCCCCTCGCTTGACGAGCATTTTCGCCACTTCGGCTTCCCGGTAGAGGCCTATTACGCGCGGCTCGGCTTTGATTTTACGCATGAGACCTATGCCGCCGTGGCTGCCGAGTGGATGGTGGAATATAAGAGCTTGATGCCTACCATCCCGCTATGCCCCGGTGCGCGGGAAATGATAGAGGCCTTTTCTCTCGCCTCTATTCCGCAAAGCATCCTTTCCGCCTCCGAGGCGGGGATCCTGCGTGCCCAGCTTGAAAACCACGGCGTGCTTGCCTATTTTGAAGAGGTGGTTGGCCGAGAGGATGTGCACGCCCGCTCAAAGGAGGATGCCGTGCTTGCCTGGCGTGAGCGGCGGCAGCCGGGGCGCGTTCTCATGATAGGTGACAACGCGCATGATGCGCTTTGCGCCCAGGGCGCAGGCTTTGATTGCGTGCTGGTGTGCGCTAACGCCGTAGCACGCGAAAGGGCGGTTGGGTGCGGCTGCCTTGTTTTATCTTCTCTTTTTGAATTGAAAGAGATGCTACAAAAGGAGGAGATGCTGTGAGTCGGCTGATTTTGGACGCCGAGGAGGAGGCCTTCGTTTTTGAAAACGAGTGGGATACGGTCATCCCCCTCTCCTTTACGCACACCCCGGCAGATGACACGGTGGTGACCGCCTTTCCGCAGATAGAGGAGGTGGCGCACCGCTTTCTTGATCGGTTTGAGGATGATCCTACGTCTGACGAGGCGCTTGCGTATCTATTTGAAGCGCTTGCCCCCTTTATGAAAAAATGGGGCTACCACGATGATCGCTTTCGCGATCGGTGGGGGTATATTCTCCGTGCCGAGGCTGGGCAGACGGTGGGGCATGCGCAGCATGCGGCTGTGCTTTTGACCGCCGCCGATGAAGATGATAATGAAACCACCTACGATCTGGAGGCAACCTGTGAGGCCGGCTGCCTTGCCTACGGGATCCGAGAAAATGGCAAGGTCGTCTCTCTTGCTGTGACGCATGAAGCGCCGGAGGAGGGGGATGCGGTGATCGAGGTCGGTGTAGAAACGGTACCCGCCGCGCGGGGAAGGGGCTACGCCACCGCCTGCTTGGTTGCCTTAACAAAAGAGCTTTTGCGGCGCGGCATCGCCGTTGAATACCGCTGCCAGCGCTATAACGAGGCCTCGCGTCGCGTGGCGCTGGCTGCCGGTCTGCGTGAGACCGGGAAATACTATTATTACGTGGGAAGGAAAGACTAATGGCTTATGATGGCGGCATGCTTCGTGCCGTATTAACGGAGCTGAACAGAGCCTCGGCCGGTGCCAAGGTAGAGCGCGTCTGCCAGCCGGCGGGGGATGAGATCGATCTGATCCTTGCTGACCGTGGGCAAAAAAATCGCTTGGTGATCAATGCCGGTGCCGGTAGTCCGCATATGGCGCTTAGCCATATCGGCAAGGAGAACCCCGCCGTTGCGCCTATGTTCTGCATGCTGCTGCGCAAGCATCTGGCGGGCGCTAAGCTGATTGCGGGCGAGCAGCTCGGCTTTGAGCGTGCAGCGCGCCTGCGCTTTGCCGGCTATGATGAAATGGGCTACCCCACCGAAAAGACCCTGGTGGTAGAGATCATGGGAAAATACAGCAACCTGATGCTGCTGGATGGGCAGGATAAGATCTTGGCCGTTCTGCGCCCGGTTGATTTTACCACCAGCCGTAAGCGGCAGGTGCTGCCCGGCATGATCTACGAGGCACCGCCCGCGCAGGAAAAGAAGGATCCGCTTCGCGAAACGGATGCAGGGCTTCTCGAGACCTTAGCTAACGCATCGGCTGAAAAAACCTTAGCGCGCGTGCTGTCGGACGCCTATCTTGGCATTGCCTCGCAAACCTCGGCAGAGATCGCCTTCCGTGCAACCGGCGCGCCTGACACGCTGTTGGCGAATGCCGATAAAAATGCCGTCTGCCGCGAATTTTCTGCTTGGTTTGATAATGTTCGTGAGGGCGCTTTTACGCCGACACTGGTTCTGCGAGAGGATGGCACACCCTTAGATTATACCTATGCCCCCTCTGCCCATCGCGGCAGCGCGGCGTGCACCGAGCAGGTAGATTCCTTTGCCACCCTGCTTGATCGCTTTTTTGGCGAGCGTGATCGGCACGAGCGCATCCGCCAGCGAGCCTCTGACCTGCTTCAGCTTTTGTCGCATGCCGAGGCACGCTTAACGCGCAAGCTGGCCGCCCAGCGTGAGGAGCTGGCAGATTGCGCCAAGGCTGAGGAGTATCGGCGCGAGGCAGATCTGGTGGTGGCCAATATCTATCGCCTGAGCCGCGGTATGACGGAATTTATTGCTACGGATTATTCAGGCGAGGAGCCGCGTGACGTGCTGGTTCACTTAGATGGCCGCTTGACCCCATCGGCCAACGCACAGCGCCTGTATAAGTATTACAATAAGGCTAAAACGGCCGCTCGCGTGCTTGGCGAGCAGATTGCCGCCGCCGAGGAGGAGCTGCGCTATATAGAAGGCGTGCGCACCTTTTTAGACCGCGCGGAGAGCGAGGCCGACCTGGTTGAGATCCGTGATGAGCTTTACCGTGCCGGCTACGCCTCGCGTATGAAGAATTATACCCCGCCTCGCAGCGTAAAGCTGCGGCCGCGCGAATTTACCACGGCAAGCGGCTATCGCCTGCTGTGCGGCCGTAATAATCTGCAGAACGAGCAGTTGACCTTTCGGGTTGCTGAAAAGGACGATCTTTGGTTCCACGCCAAGGGGGTGCCCGGCTCGCACGTGATCCTTGTCTGTGGCGGAGAAGAGCCGCCTGCCGAGGATTATACCCAGGCTGCCGCCATTGCCGCCTACTATTCTGCTGCGTCCGGCGCGCCGGTAGCGGTGGATTATACGCGCGTGCGGCACGTGAAAAAGCCGGCCGGTGCTAAGCCGGGATACGTGATCTACAAGACCAATTACACCGCCTACGTAGAGCCGCTTGCCTCGCTTGGCAAGTCAGAGGATGCGTGATCTGCGCGGTTTTATTGACAGGAAAGTGAGAAAAGCATGGTAGACCTTCTTGCGTTTCAAAAGCAATTTATTTTGGCCCATCTTGGCCCGGGCGACGTTGCTGCCGATTTTACCATGGGCAATGGGAACGATACGCTCTTCCTTTCCGAAACGGTGGGGGAAGAGGGGCACGTTTATGCCTTTGACCTGCAAGAGAGCGCGCTGGTATCTACCCGCCGCCACCTGCAGGAGAAGGGGGCGCCTGAAAACTATACGCTGATCTGTGCCTCGCACCATCGCCTGAGGGAATTTATCAGCGAGCCGATCAAGGCCGGCATGTTTAATCTTGGCTATTTGCCGGGCGGGGATGAAAAGGGCATCACCACCAAGCGCGCGACCACCCTGCCGGCTGTGCAGGCCGCGCTGGATATGCTGGCGCCGGACGGTATTCTACTGGTTGCCGTATACCCCGGGCATGAGGAGGGAAGGCTGGAGGGCGAAATGCTGGCTGATTTTGCGGCAGGCCTCAGCCGCTATCAGATCTGTGCCTCCTGCTTCCGCATCTTAAATTCGCCTGCGGCCCCTTTTTTCTACGTATTTGAAAAGGCGCCGGATAAGGCCGTGCGCCGCCCCGGCCGCGCTGCTAAAAACGCCGCCCGTGCTGAGCGGCTTGCCACGCAGATCAACGAGGCGTCGCGCCGTCTGCAGGAGCAAGAGAAGGCGGAGGGCGGGGAATGATCTTTTGTTTTGCTCCGTTAGAGGGGTTGACCGGTGCGGTCTATCGCCGCACGCATGCCGCTATGGTTGGTGGCGTTGATAAATACTTTACTCCCTTCTATTCTCCGGGTGCGGTCGGTCTTTCAAAAAAAGAGATCGCCGAGCTGGATGGGGATGACCGTGCGATCACCGTGCCGCAGCTGCTGACGAAGCGCCCGGCCGAGTTTTTGATCGCTGCCGGCCAGCTCTATGCGCTTGGGTACCGTGAGGTGAATTTGAATTTCGGTTGCCCCTCCGGCACCGTTAGCTCAAAACACAAGGGGGCTGGTTTTTTACAGCTGCCTGATGATATGTATGCCTTTTTTGAAGAGATCTTTGCGGGCGTTGATGGCGTGGCACCCGGCATGCAGATCTCTGTCAAGACCCGCGTTGGCTATAGCAGCGAGGAAGCGTTTCCTCGCCTGTTGGAGGTCTATAATCAGTTTCCCATCAAGGAGCTGATCGTTCATCCGCGCCTGCGGCAGGATTTTTATCGTGGGCACCCCCGCTACGGCAGCTATGCCTACGCGCAGGAAAACGCCGTGATGCCGCTTTGCTATAACGGCGATATCTTTTCACTTGCAGATTACGAGGCGGTACTACAGCGCTTTCCCACCACGACACGGGTGATGATCGGCCGTGGCGCGGTAGCCGACCCCACCCTCTTTTTGGCGATCCGCGGCCGGCCGGTGGCAGATAAGCGCGCCTGCTTGCGCGCGCTGCACGATCGCCTGCTGGAGGAAAACAGCCGCCGCATGGGCGTGGGGAATAACCTGCTTTGCCGCATGGCCGACCTATGGAATTACCAGATCCATCTCTTTGCTGGTGCCGAGCAGGCTCGCCGCCGGATCCGCCAGGCGGCCAACCTGGCCGAATACCGTGCAGCGGTGGCCACCCTGTTCCGTGAGCATCCGCTATTGCCTGACGGTGCGTTCGTGCCGCCGCAGAAATAAGAAAACCGGGCGAGGAAGATTCCTCGCCCGGTTTTCTTATCGAACGGCTTATTCGTTCGGCGTATGCAGCAGCACCTGCGTGCCGTATTGGATCAGATAGCCAAGCAGTAGCGATA
>JAZQVK010000204.1:0-2552 GCA_045631765.1 Eubacteriales bacterium | reverse complement strand
CAACCTCACCGAGGGCAAGACCCTTGCGTTCGCACACGGCTTCAATATTCACTTCGGCTGCATCAAGCCCCCCAAGAACGTCAACGTCATCATGGTCGCTCCCAAGGGCCCCGGTCACACCGTTCGTTCCGAGTACCAGGTTGGTAAGGGTGTTCCCTGCCTGATCGCCGTTGAGCAGGATGCCACGGGCGACGCGCTGGAGATCGGCCTTGCTTATGCCCTGGGCATTGGCGGTGCCAGAGCCGGCGTGCTGGAGACCACCTTCCGTACCGAGACCGAGACCGACCTGTTTGGTGAGCAGGCTGTGCTTTGCGGCGGCGTTTGCGCCCTGATGCAGGCAGGCTTTGAGACCCTGGTTGAGGCCGGCTACGACCCGAGAAACGCTTACTTTGAGTGCATTCACGAGATGAAGCTGATCGTAGACCTGATCTACCAGAGCGGCTTTGAGGGCATGCGCTACTCGATCTCTAACACCGCCGAGTACGGCGATTACATCACCGGCCCGAAGATTATCACCGCCGAGACCAAGAAGACGATGAAGAAGATCCTTTCCGACATTCAGGACGGCACCTTTGCCAAGGATTTCCTGCTTGATATGTCCGATGCCGGCGCACAGGTACACTTCAACGCCATGCGTAAGATCGCAGCCGAGCACCCCTCTGAGGTCGTGGGCAAGGATATCCGCAAGCTGTACAGCTGGAGCGATGAGGATAAGCTGATCAACAACTGATCGGCAGGTGACCTTTATGATCAAAGAAAAAGTAGTTGACGGGTTTCAAAACGCCCCGCACCGCTCGCTGTACCATGCGCTTGGCTTAACGAAGGAGGAGCTTTCTCGCCCCTTGATCGGTATTGTCAGCTCGTATAACGAGATCGTGCCCGGGCACATGAACCTGGATAAGATCACCGATGCGGTCAAGCTTGGTGTGGCCATGGCGGGCGGCACGCCCATCATGTTCCCCGCGATCACGGTTTGTGACGGTATTGCCATGGGTCACGTGGGCATGAAGTATTCGCTCGTTACCCGTGACCTGATCGCCGACTCGACCGAGGCCATGGTCATGGCCCACGGCTTTGACGGGCTGGTGATGATCCCCAACTGTGATAAAAATGTGCCCGGCCTGCTGATGGCGGCGGCACGCTTGAACATTCCTACCGTATTCGTCAGCGGCGGGCCGATGCTGGCCGGCCGTGTGGGCGGCGAAAAGCGCAGCCTTTCCAGCATGTTTGAAGCGGTTGGTGCCTATACCGCCGGCAAGATCGACGAGGAGAAGCTGTGCGAATTTGAAGAAAAGGTATGCCCTACCTGCGGCTCCTGCTCGGGTATGTATACCGCCAACTCGATGAACTGCCTGACCGAGGTGCTGGGCATGGGCCTTTGCGGCAACGGCACCATTCCGGCCGTTTATTCCGCCCGCATTGAGCTGGCAAAGCACGCCGGCATGCAGGTGATGGAGCTGGTGAAGAAGAATATTCGCCCGCGCGATATTATGACGGCGGCCGCCATTCGCAATGCCATTACGGCAGACATGGCGCTTGGCTGCTCGACCAACAGCATGCTGCACCTGCCGGCCATTGCCAACGAGTGCGGCGTGGCGTTTGACTTAGAAGAGGTCAACCGCATCAGTGAGCGCACCCCCAACCTTTGCCACCTGGCACCGGCCGGCCCGACCTATATGGAGGATCTGAACGAGGCCGGCGGCGTGTACGCCGTCTTAAAGGAGATCGCCGCGCTTGGCCTGCTGGATACCACCGTGATGACCTGCACGGGCAAAACGCTGGGCGAGAATATTGAAAGAGCCACCAACCGGGATACGAGCGTGATCCGCACGCCGGACAACGCCTTTAGCAAGACCGGCGGTATTGCCGTGCTGAAGGGCAACCTGGCACCTGACGGCTGCGTGGTCAAGAGAAGCGCCGTGGCGCCCGAGATGCTGGTGCACGAGGGGCCTGCCAAGGTCTACGAAAGCGAAGAAGAGGCCATTGCCGCCATTTATGCCGGCAAGATCGTGAAGGGTGACGTGGTAGTCATCCGCTACGAGGGTCCCAGCGGGGGCCCCGGCATGAGAGAGATGCTCTCCCCCACCTCGGCCATTGCAGGCATGGGGCTGGATAAGGACGTAGCCCTGATCACTGACGGCCGCTTCTCCGGCGCCACCCGCGGCGCCTCGATCGGCCACGTCTCGCCTGAGGCGGTCAGCGGTGGCCCGATCGCCTACGTCAAGGATGGCGATATCATCTCGATCAACATCCCCGCCTACCGGATCGAGCTGAAGGTTTCGGACGAGGAGCTTGCAAAGCGCCGCGCCGAAATGCCCATCAAGCGCAAGGAGAATATTACCGGCTACCTCAAGCGGTATGCCGCGATGGTATCCTCTGCCGATAAGGGCGCGAACATCAACCGTTAAGGAGATTTATTCGTTATGGCAATGACGATGACACAAAAGATCCTTGCCGACCACGCAGGCCTGCCCTGCGTGGAGGCAGGGCAGTTGATCCTGGTCAACGTTGACCGGGTGCTGGGCAACGATATTACCTCGCCCGTGGCGATC
>JAZQVK010000203.1:0-2662 GCA_045631765.1 Eubacteriales bacterium | reverse complement strand
TCCATAGCCGAAGTTGTATCGACTATGGAATCTTTTTTGGTTGCGGGGGTGGGATTTGAACCTCACGACCTCCGGGTTATGAGCCCGACGAGCTACCAGGCTGCTCTACCCCGCGATATAAATGGTGCCGGAAACCGGGCTCGAACCGGCACGAGAGTGAATCTCACGGGATTTTAAGTCCCGGGCGTCTGCCAATTCCGCCACTCCGGCATTCGTGCGCTGCGGTTATTCCGCTTTCCTTTTTGTGTTATTAGTATAACACGATTTTTCCCTTTTGTCAATAGGTTTTCAAATCTTTTGCGTTTTTCTTTTGCGCGAACAAGCGTCTTCTTTGTCGGATCTGGCGTTTTTTGTCACAATAAGCGGCGGCAGGCGCTTGCCAAGCAAGCGCCTGCCTTGCAGCATTCGTTAATCATGCTCGCTTTCGTCGTGCATGCGAAAATCGAGATAGGCAGGGAGAGGAAACTCCTTCTGCTGCCGGGCGGCAATCTCTTCCTCGCTCTCTGCCGGGTGCTGCTTACGCAACAGCGCGCGGTAGAGATCAAACCACAGGTGCGAAAGCGAGATCTCGCCCTCGCGGATATCGTCCATCTGAAAATCCGGGTTGATAATAGTGGCGGCCTTTTCGTATGCCTCTTGCTTCATGTAGGCCATGGCAAGCAAAAGGCGCATACGCCCACGCACCTGCACCTTGGCCGGTGCGGCGGCATAGAACGCCTCCATTTGCGGATATCGACCGTCTGCAAGCAGGCAGCGCATGGCATCGGGGTAGAGATTGACGCAATCAGGGCAGAGCGCCACGGCGGCCAGCATGCCGTCTGCCGCCACGGCAGTCTGCTTACGGTGCAGGGCGATCAGCGCCAGGTTGCGGCGCGCCCAGGCATTATCGGTGCAGGACAGCGAGGTGCGGAAATACCCTTCTGCCTCCTCGATCTGCCCCTGCTGATACGCGACGATACCCAGGTGATAGTAGGTGAGCCAATGCCTTCCCTCTTCCCTCTCGCAGGAGGCGAGCAGGCGCTTCTGCCACCGCTTGCCGATCACGTAGCCGGCGGGATACGCCGCTGCCGGCTGTGCGGGCAGGTAGCCCTTTTCTATCAGCGAAAGCCACGGTGCCTGCTTCTCGTTACAGGACGATAGGTAAAAATCATAGATCTGACTGAGGCGCCCCCCGCACTCTCGCTCCTCAAGCGCGGCAAAGCCGGAGCCGTTCATGAGCGGCTCGTAGGAGACAAATTCAGTGGGTACGGCGTTTTCCAATGCCTCGTGCAGATCGTCTGCCCCCAGGCGGCTGTGGATCTGCCGTCCAGCCTCTGCCGCGGCCTGCTGCCAATTCTCTGAAAAGACGTCGGCCTTATCGCAGGAGATGCCGGTATAGGCCTCTGTCCATGAGAGGGTGATCTTGCCCGGCATGGGAATATGCTCAAGCTGCGTATAGGCCAGGCCGGCCTGGATCTCGATATAGCCGGCACTGCCATCGCTGAGGAATTTGCCCCAGTTGCGCCCTCCCTGCCCCTGGCCCCAGACAAAGAGCTTGCGGCCAAGCATCTCCTTGGTGGAAAGTTGGGCAAGGCCAATGCCATCGCCCTCTACGGCGGCGATCCAACGCTCATGGCTCTCTTTTGGGATCTCGTAAAAGAAATCTAAGGAGCGGCGCAGGCGGGTGGGATAGCTGGCATCAACCCCATGCCAGTAGGGGATATCGGTCTTATCCAGCACGTAGTGCCCATCATCATAGGTGGAAAGGAAGGAGCGGCCGGTCGGCACGATGACACGCGTTTCTTTTGTCTCCGGCACCGCGATATTCGACCACCAATAGGTCCAGGTCTCGCTTTCCTGCGGGTTTTCAATCGTATCGTGCAGGTAGAGCACGCGCGAGCCGGCGGGCAGGTAGGCATTGATGCCGAACACCGTGCCGCGAATACGCTCGTATTCATAGATCTGCAACACCTCTTCCCCCTCTGCGGTGTGTGCTACACGGGCAAAATAGGGGTCGCAGGTGAGTGGATTATGCCCCTTGATACCCACGTTGAACTCTACGCCGCCGGAAAACCAAGCGTTACGAATGGCTAAGTTTGCCGGCTGGAATACGGGGTTGACGTACAGCAGCTCTTTACCGTGCTCTTTATCATAAAGCGACCAAAGCCGCCCACCCAGCTCGGGCAGGAAGGTGGCGCGAAGATATTCATTTTCTAAGATCGCGGCACGAAAGCGGCGTGGCACGCGCACACGGTTAAAATTATCCTGTATCGTATAGGGCAAGATCGTGCCGATCATACCGCGGCCAATGCGGCTCTTCTCTTCCTCGCTGATCTGCGCGGTGACCTCATACCCCGCGTGGATATATTCGATATTCCCGATATCGGCTAGGGGATTTTCCTCGCCCATGCCGGCGGCGGGGAATTCGATCGTTTCCCACCTGATCATAAAAGCACCTGCCTTTCATTTTTTTCTCATTATAACAACCGCGTAGCCTACTGTAAATGCCATCTTTTCGGCAAAAACATATCATTTTTTTATATCTGTAAAGAAACAGGGGGTTACGCCCCCGAAAACTTATATTTAGTGAATTGTCAATAGAAGTGCAACACTTTTAAGAAAGATTTTGCAATTCTAAGTTCCAAGAATCCTGAGCAGAAATATAGTTCAAGCATTTGCGGGG
>JAZQVK010000202.1:0-11021 GCA_045631765.1 Eubacteriales bacterium | reverse complement strand
CATAGGTACCATGGGAATAACCATGCACAGCACCAGAAGCAGAGATAAAAGCTTCTTTTTCATAAAAATTCCTTTCCGGGGCTTCGCCCCATTACGGGAGCCATTTGTGAGCAAACGGCTACCATAAATATTCAATTATATTTTACTACTTTTTTTGCCATCTGTCAACAGAAAAAAGTGCACAATTTTTTGCTCGTTTTTTTGTTCACAATGCACAATTTTGCCAGATTTTTGCTGCAATTTGGAAATTTTTTGTGTCTAAATGGCGGTTTTGGTATATTTTTCCGCGTCAAACGCGGGCAAAAAGGTGAAAGGCCGTTCTTCACTTGCTGTCATCCTGAGGGAGCAAGGCGACCGAAGGATCTTTCCGCGCGAAACGCGGAACGCCCTACTCCTGTTACTCCCTCCCCTGTTTCGCCTGGCGGCGAAAGGATTCTTCGCTTACGCTCAGAATGACAGATAGAGGGAGCAGGATGATAGAATGATTAGGGTCTGTGCGGACAGTCAAGGACTCCTGTCCCTACGGTGATGTGGGCGGCAAACAAAATCTATTATATATATGAAACATGCACAAAAAATCGTGGTGGAATTTGTACAAAATGCGGCCTTGACAGATTTATCTTTTTTTAGTAAAATATAGTCAGATTACTTTATAGAAGCAATTCGGCTTCTATAAGGGGTAAAATCCCCGGAAAGGACAATCTTATGAAACGGTACTGTGCTGATCGACTTTGCAAGCCTTGAGCTGCAGCGCGAGTGCAACAGTAGTGACGTAGCCGGTCGCCTGGCCGGTGGCTTTGCCATCTACCTCAACGGTGTGAAGATCGCGCCGATGGATGAGGACTACTACTACTACGAGAGCGAAACGGTATACGCCAAGGGCGCAAATGTTTACGGTGATATGCACCTGCTGAACATGTTCCACGCAGACGGCCCGCTTTCTGTAGACGTAAAGACGGGTGACGTGATCGAGGTTCGCGGCTTCAAGGGTGATGCTGCTTCCCGTATGTTCGTTATCAATCCGCTGATCACCTATACCGAGGTGTTCTCCGCCCCTGCTATCACGGCTTCTGCTGTTACGCTGGGTGAGACCTTCACGATGAACGTATACGCCAGCCTGACCTCGCCTCGCCTTGACTATACCGATGAGGTATATCTGGTAATTGGCAATGGCTATGAGCTGCCTGTTTCCCAGATCGTAGACAACACGGCGGAGGACACTCTCTTCTCCAACGTTGATTACGTATTTGAAATTCCGGAGCTGCCGCTGAAGTATCTCTCTATGACGTTTGAGGTGTATATGCGCGTTTACTATGAGGATGGTTCGTACAAGGATAGCAAGACGGTAACGATCGGCGCTACCGAATACGCCAAGGCTGCTATCGCCTCGCCCGAGACGGACAACGATCTGAAGCTGGCTGCTGCTGCCCTGCTGGAATACGCCGTAGCTGCTGATGCCTACTACTTCGGCGAGGACACGAGCTACATGATTCCGGACGATATGCCGCTGATGCCCACCATCGTACCCGAGAACGTATTCAACCTGACCGAGTTTGACGGCGATGCATCGATCACCGGCGCTACCCTGACGCTGAACGCCACGGTTGGCCTGCGCGTTTACATCAACACCTCGAAGAACGCTAATCGCTTCGTTCTGCTGGTGGATGATAACGAGGAGTTCTCTTCCCCTCGCAGACTGCAGCTGCAGAAGCGCCCGAGCGGTGGCTACATGGTAGACATTGACGTAAGCGCTGCCGAATTCAGCGAGCCCTTCTACTTCTGCGTAGAGGATCTCTACGGTGATCAGCAGTCTGAGGTTCTGACCTACTCTGTTGAGTCGTACGTAGCACGTCAGTATGAGAACGAGGATGCAAGCGCCGAGCTGCTTGACCTGCTGGACGCTATGCTGGTTCTCTGCAAGACCGCAAACGACATTGCTTAATTCTTAACCGCATAACCCCAACCGGGGCACCTGCCAAGCAGCTGCCCCGGTTTTATCATACAAAACAGGCACGCCATTCGTTCAAAATGGCGTGCCTGTTTACTCTATATATAATAAAGGAAGAAAGTTATGCGGTTTGGGGGCGCTCCGGCTCTGCCTCCAGTAGGGCGATGGTGAGCACCACAAGAAGGCCGAAGGGCATGGGGCTGAAGATGCCGGGGTCGATCTGCGAATAGAGCAGCGCCACCACGTAAGAGAGGATCAGCGCACCGGTGTAGGCGGTACGGCGCACACGCAGCATCACGCGCAAGCGCAAAAAGAACTGATACCCGTAGGCCAGGATTCCCACAATGCCCATGCTGCCAATGATCTGCGGCAAAAGCGAATGGTACCAATGCACGCGGAAGCGAACAGCATCGGGGTTGACAGTAGGATCTAAGGGGTAGATATCGTTGTTGCCGGTGTAACCAAGGCCACGGCCAAAGAGCGGGTTGTGGAGAAAATCCTCCAGCGAGCGTAGCAGCAGCTTGTAACGCGGCTCATCCTCTACCTGGGCACCGCTAAGGTCGATGCATAAAAAATCCCTGGCGAAGATGATCAACGGCTCACGGTACACAAATGCCACCGCACAGCAGGCAAGGCAGGCACAGACGATCGCCAGCCGCAGCCAGGGGCGGCGATGCGTAAAATAGGCAAAGCCAATCAGCAGTGTCAAGGCACCGATGACGATCGCGGCGCGGGCGCCGGCCAGCGCTACGATCACGTAAACGGCCAGGGCGGAAAGCAGGTGCCAAGGGCTGTGACGGCGTGCATAATAAAAGATGAAGGGAAGAAGGATCACCGCCAGGTTCGAGGCGCCGTTTCGCCAGGCGACCAAGGCCTCCAGCTTGTGCACCACGTGGTCCTGCGCGATCAAGATCTCCGGGTGGGTAAGAAAGATACGAAGAATGAGAAAGGCAACGAATACGGCGGTGGCATACATGACCGTACTGATATACTCGCCGATATCATAGTGCCGGGGCTGTGAGAGGCTGCTGTTCAGCAGCAAGTACATGGCGATCATCATGGGGCCTAAAGCCAACAGGATATACACAGCACCGGGCGAGAAGTATTCCTCAGCAGAGATAGAGCCAATACCGCCAAGCACCAAGGCAAGCGAAACAGCAACCAGGCCGAAAAAGCTCTTGCCGAGGCACATAGCATGCCTGTTGCACCACAGGCGCCAGAAGAGCGCCAGGCCACACGGGATGCCCAAATATGCCAGCCAGACCGCCGAGGGACAATAAAAGGTCAGGCAATAGATCAAAAGCAGCGGCAGCACGAGCGGAAGCACATCACCGTGGCAAAGACATAGCAGGCAAAGATACAAGGCCAGCGCGCAAATACCAACGGCGGGGCGTTCTAACACCACGCAGGCATAGGCAAACAGAAACAGGCAGAGCGAGCAAAGACCGGTGGTGGAGAAGCGGTAGATCCTTTCTGCCAGGTTTTTCAGCATATCGGACTCCTTTCTCAACGATAGCCGCGCAGGCCGACCCGATCCATCACGCCGTCCAGCCGCTTCTGTTCTTCCTTGCCGATCGCATTGGCAGCCTTTACCTCACGGCTGAGAGAGCGCTCACGTCCAAAGGCGGCGCGCAGCAGCCGGCCTGCCCAATAAAAGGGCAGTGCGGGCGGAAAACGGCGCAAGGATGGGTGTTTTTCGGCCATCATGCGGTAGGGGGGGAAGGCACGGGATATAAAGTACCCAAGCCTACCGCCCTTGCTCACCGCGGTGGTGTTAGCCACAAACTGCGAAAACTTGCCGTAGGTGCCGCTGCCAAGAATGTAGTCGGATACCGGCTGCAGGTCGGGGGGCATCTCCTGCCCACCGAAATACACCTCGGAAAGCGTGAGTAGCGTGCGATGGAACTCCAGCAGGCCGATTCCGGCAAGCTCACGCTCGATATAGGCCATATCCAGCATCGGCTTGGCATGTAAATAGACGAACACGTCCAGCACCGAGCGAATACCCGTACCGCCAACGGCAAAATGCTTCATCGTATGGATGGTGCTGTATATGTAAAAATCCTCATCGCTCATGCGGAAGCGGTAGTCGCTTTCGGGAATCAGGCGTGACCACAGATCTTCATAATACGCGTCGATCGTGGGAAAATGCGTCATCAGATTGTGGTGTAGCTCGATCGAAACAGGGCCCTTGACAAAGCCCTCGTGGTTGGCATCCGCCCCGTCGCTTTGGTAGCCAAGCGAAACCATCAGCTCACCGGCGCGAGCGCGCTCTGCCTTGTCGTAAAACAAGTCTACGTCACAGGAGATACGCATTTCTGGCGCGGGATACAGCGGGCGCAGCACGATCCCCTTCATCGGCAGAAAGCGAATGCCGGCCTTTTCCAGCGCGGAAAATACGCGCTCAGCCTCATATTCCTGCGCTACCTGCTGGCGCATAGAGTTAAACAGCAGCGCCTCCATAGCGGCACGCAGGTCGGCCGGGAACGCCGGATCATCCTTGAGCGCCAGGTAAAGCAGATTGGCCACGCTATGCTTTTTCGCCATCAAGCACAGGGTCTTATAATCCTCTACCTGCACGTCTTGCTTTACCCCGCCGCACAGCGGCGCGATCAGGGCAAGCAGCGTTTGATATTCTTTTTCGTACACGTCTCTTTCCTCCTTCGTCAGCGTGCCGCGGGGCTTCCCTCTCGCACGCCACGGTGAAAGACCACCGCATATACGGTGGCAAATAAAAGCAAGCCGTCTCGCCACGGGGATAGGTGCTTCACGTACTCCCGGTCGAGGCGTGTCTTTTCTTCATCATTCAATAGATCCCGCCCCGAGATCTGCGAAAGGCCGGAGACCCCCGGCCGCACGGCGTACACGCCGGCGCAGGCGCGGCGTGAGATCAGCTCGCTCTCGGCAAGCACCACCGGGCGCGGGCCAAGCAGGCTCATTTCCCCACGCAGCACGTTCCATAGCTGGGGCAGCTCATCTAAGCTTGTCTTGCGCAGCAGCGCGCCAAATCGCGTGATATACCGCCCGGGCGCGCAAAGCGCGGCCGTGGCACAGTCGCGCGGTGTACGGCAGGACATTGTGCGGAACTTGTAGATCAAAAACGGCTCCATCCCCCGCCCCATACGCACCTGGCGAAACAGAACGGGGCCGGGCGAGGTGCAGCGAATGCCAAAGGCCACCGCCGCCATCACCGGGCAAAGAAACAGCAAAAGGGCAAGCGCCAGCAGGCGATCTGCCGTCTGCTTACAGACAAGATACCGTCTTCTTTTCTTCCTATTTAATTTTACCACAAACACGCCCTCTTGTCAATGCCGAAATCATAGCCATAGTCTTTCCCACGGGCGTGAAAACTATACGGTTAGATATGAATGCCGCCACTGCTGCGGCGATAATCGGTCGGGGTCTGCCCGGTGGCGGCACGAAAGGCGCGGCAAAAATGATAGACGCCCGAAAAGCCGCACAGCTCTGCCACGCGCCCCACGCTCATCACGTCGCCGGCAAGTAGCTCTCGCGCGCGTTGTATACGCAGGCCAAGGATATATTGGCGCGGCGTGGTTTGATACGCTGCTCGAAACAAGCGGCGAAAATACACCTCGCTGATCGGAATCTGGGCGACCAAGATGCTGTTCGTCAGCTCCTGGTCGGCATAATGTGTCTCTAAATAGCGCATAGCCGGCCAAAGAATGCTCTGCTCGCCACTCCCCTCCTCTAACGGTGCCAGAGAGGAAAGCAGATCGTACAGCACGCTCATGGCCCCGGCATAGCGGTGGTGAAAGAGATACAGCTCCTTTAGCGTCTCATAGCGGCGCAAAAAGCTATCCGCATGGCGCAAGGGAATAGAACGAAAATCGGTAAAGGCCGGTACCATGCAGGAAAAATTGATCAAGGGAAAATGCCCACTTTCCCGACATTCCAGCAAATAGCTGGCCCCCATCGGCAGCCAAACGGCATGATCCTTATCGGAAGGGTACTCCTTCCCCTCATGGTGGTAAATGATCCGCCCCTCACCCAGGCAAAAGGAAAGCCCGTATTGCGGGCGCTGCTGCATGAGTGAGCGGCGCCCACGTGGAACAGGCACGGTCATGACCTCGTTGATCGAGCTGATAACGGTATCCTCCAGCATTCTCGCTTGCCTCTCTCTTGCGTTTTGAGACTATTATACCATTTTTCACAAAGAAAACAAGAGGATTTTCCAATTTTTGTATCGAAAATGTTAAAAAAGTATCGTTTTTTTCATTGCCAAGCGTGTGCGGATAGGCTATGATATATGTGTAACATATTTTACAAGGAGAATTTTTATGCGTTTTGAAAATAAAACCGCCCTGATCACGGGCGCCGCCTCTGGCATGGGGCTGCTATCTGCTAAGTGTATCGCTGCGGAAGGAGGCAACGTTGCCCTGGTCGATGTAAACGAGGCAGGACTTGCCGCGGCAGAGGCCGAGATCGGCCGCCCGGCACAAACCCTTTCCCTTACCGTTGACGTGCGCGATTACGCGCAGGTCATTGCCGCAAGAGATGCTGCTGTTGAACGATTTGGCCGTATTGACATTCTGATCTGCTGTGCCGGCGGTGCAGAGACTCGTCTGCTGCGTGATCAAGTACCCGCGCTCAAGCATGCAAAAACCTTCCACGAGGTGCCGATCGAGGTCTACGATTTCGGCATCGATCTCAACCTCAAGGGTCCGATCTACTTTGCCCACGCCGTGATGGCACAAATGGCCAAGCAGATGAGCGGCGTGATCATCGTCATGGGCTCGATCACCGGCCAGGAGGGGTGTCCCATGGGCCTTGCCTATTCGGCCTCTAAAAGTGCCTTGATGAACGGCGTTGTCAAATCGCTGGCGATTCAAGGCGCCCCCTACAACGTGCGCGCCTGCTGTGTGGCCCCCGGCCCAGTGCTCACCCGCGCCGCCATGGCCAATATGAAGACCCTGCTCGGCCGCGCATCTGAGCCGCAGGAGATCGTGGATATGATCCTCTACCTAGCATCCGACAGCGGCGCCAGCGTTACCGGAACCACATTCCTAATGGATTGCGGCAGAAACGTGATGAGAAATAAGGATTAACGATATGAAGCCTACGTTTTTGAACCAAAAAAAACCGCTTCTGACCACCATGATCCAGAAGCGCACGCCCGGCGAGATCATAGAGACAATCAAAAAAGCCATCCCCGCCGGGGCAGATGCCTTTGGCATTCAGATCGACCAGTTAGAGCGGCAGTACCACAAGGAAGAGGTCTACCGCGAGATCTTTGCCGCCATGGAAGGGCGGCCGGTCTACGTCACCTACTATCGCGGCAACCAAAACGGTGACCGACCTGACGAGGAGTTAGCTGACGGCTTGCGCCAGCTTGCCGCCGCCGGTGCCACACTTTGCGACGTGATGAGCGACTTCTACGCCCCCCACCCGGACCAGGTCGCTACTGACGAAACAGCCGTTGCCCGCCAGATGAAGCTGATCGAGGAGCTGCACGGCATGGGTGCCGAGGTGCTTGTATCTGCCCATTTCAACAAGTACGCCACCCCCCTGCGGGTATTAGAGGCCGCCAAAATGCAAAAGGCACGCGGAGCAGATATCTCCAAGATCGTGATCCATACCGACACCATGGCACAGCAGATCGAGCATATGAGCACCATGGAGCTGCTGCGCGGAGAGTTGGGTCTGCCGTTCCTGTTTTTGACCAGCAACCAGTGCCATCTGATTCGCCGTATCGGGCCGATGATGGGCGTTTGCATGTACCTTTGCGTATACGAGCATGATGCTCTTTCTACCCCCATGCAGCCGCTGTTGCGCCATGCCAAGGCCATTCGCGATAATTTTGGTTTATTTGAAAGTGAGGAAGCATAAATGAAGGCTATTTTAGTGGGAAAGAACCGTGAGCTGCTTTGGCAGGACGTGCCGAACCCAATCGTGGGCGACGAGGACGTTCTGGTCAAGATCGAGGCGACCGCTCTCAACCGTGCCGACCTGATGCAAAGAGAGGGCGACTATCCGCCCCCGCCCGGCTGCCCGGAATGGATGGGGCTGGAGATCGCCGGCACGATCGTCGAGCTTGGCTGTGAGGTACCAAAAAAATCGAATTGGAAGGTTGGCGACCGTGTATGTGCCCTGCTGGGTGGCGGCGGCTACGCCGAGTATGCCAACGTCAAGTACGATATGCTGATGCCGATCCCGCAGGGCTGTACCGCCATCGAGGCAGCCGCCATGCCGGAGGCATTTGCCACCGCCTACCTGAATCTGTTTATCGAAGGCGGCATCAAGCCGGGCAACACCCTGCTTATGAACGCCGGCGCCAGCGGCCTGGCCAGCGTGATCATCCCCATGGCCAAGGCCTTTGGCATCCGCGTGATCACCACCGTGCTGGATGACGAAAAGGCCGCCGCCATCGCCCACCTGGGCGCAGACGTGGTGGTCGTTACCCCGAAGGAAAGCATTGTAGACGTCCTCCGCCGTGAGCTGGAGGAGGGTCACCCGGTTGACGTAGCCATCGACTGCCTGGGCGGCAAGGTGATGGGCGAGTGCCTGCCCTACATGCAGCGCGGCGGCCGCTGGATCATGATCGCGGCGCTGGCCGGCCAGCTGACCGAGATCGACTTAAAGAACATCTACGTGCGCAACGTGCGCATCATCGGCAGCACCCTGCGCTCTCGCACGCCGGAAATGAAGGCCAATATTCTGTCCTCCCTTGTGCGTGACGTATGGCCGAAGGTAGAAAGCGGCGAGGTCAAGCCCACCATCTACAAGGTGCTCCCCATCACCGAGGCAGAGGCCGCCCACGACATCCTCTACCGCGGCGAAAACGCCGGCAAGGTTGTCTTGACGGTGGGGTAATTGAAAAAATCGACCGTGCTCTACGAGCACGGTCGATTTACGTTATTCACTTAAGAGACGAATGGCCTCAGCCACGTCGGCCATCTGCTCTACGGTGTTGACACCGGTAATCGGTATACATTGGAAGGGTACTTGCGCGGTCGCCACCAGCGTGGCGGTCTGCATGCTGCAGCCCCTCTCACGGCACAGGGTCTCGAGCTCTGCATATTTCCTGCCGTTTTCTTCATTCTCGTAAGCGGCGCGCAGGGCGGGAGATATCTCCTTGCCGGCTGCCAGCTTGGCAAAATAGCCGCGCGCCGTGGCCTGGAACGGGACCAGCGGCATACCGCTCTCGGCGTGATAGGCAAGCGCCTCGCCATCCACCGCCACGATGGTGGGGTCGGGATTGGTGTTATGCTCTGCATTCAAGAGGGCAACGCTATACTGGTTGGAAACGGCAGAAAAGCCTGTCAGCCCATGCGCGGCGGCATAGGCATCCGCTGCACGCAGGCGGTCAGTGCGGTAATTAGAGGCACCGTAATAGCGGATCTTTCCCGCCCGGACAAGGCTCTCCATCGTTTCAATGATCTCGCCGATCTCGCGTGCCGGGTCATCCCGGTGGAGCCAGTAAAAATCAATTTGGTCAACACCCATTACGCACAGGCTGGTATCCAGGTCACCTTCGATCTCCTCGCGCGAGAGGCGCATCACGGTAGGCGTACCGAGGGCATAATGGGCACCCTTGGTAGCAACGATCACGTTCTGCGGCCTTGCCCGCTTCAGCCATCTGCCAAGCACGGCCTCGCTTTCGCCGCCCGCGTAAATGCGCGCGGTGTCGATCAGATTGCCGCCGGCGGCCACGTAGGCATCCAACAGGGCAAACGAGGTACACTCGTCCAGCGCGCTGCCAAAGGCGGCAGAGCCCAGCGCCACGGGGCTTACGAGCAGATCGGTCTTTCCTAATATCCTCATAGCAATACCTCTTATCTTTTTTTCTTATGATAGCAAATGCATAAAAAAATGTCAAGTGCCGGGCAGAAAAACTTGATAAAGTGTGGCACCCGTACGATAGCCGAAAACAGCCGGTCTACAAAAAACCAAAAAAATCTGAAAAACTTTCAAAAAAAGGATTGACAAAACCGCCACAATCGTGTATAATGTAGAAGTCGCAGGGAAAACCCAGCGGCAATATGCGGGCGTGGCGGAATTGGCAGACGCGTAAGATTCAGGTTCTTATGGTCGCAAGGCTGTGCAGGTTCAAGTCCTGTTGCCCGCACCATATCGAGTGTTCATAACGAAAGTGATGAACACTCGATATTTTTTTGCCTATATTTGATTGTTTGGAGCAGGATTTCTGCTCTTTTTTCTTTTGTTATGCCGTGGTGGGTAGATAGTTTACCGCTACGCCTTGTCTGCTCTCAAGAGTTACCTTACGCTTTCTGTGCCATTCGGGAATTTGCAGACAGCCGACAAAGCGGTAATGGATGACCACTCGCTGAGTGCGGTTCTTACCCGTTCCCTCGATCTGATAGACTTCAATCTTTTCTATCAGTTCACGGAGGATCACGGGGTTCAGTGTTTTCATCTCCATAAAGCTCCGAACAGCCTTGATAAAGTTCTCCTTGGTTTGACGCTTCTCCGCAAAGCTATCGAGCTTCTCACGCAAGGCAAGGATGTTTTTCTTGGTCTCATCCATCTCTACCTCGTACTTGTGGGAGAGCTTCATAAACCATTCGTCCGAAACCTTACCGTTTACGTTGTCCTCATAGATACGCTCATACAAGCGTTCTATCTCCTTGACTCTTGCTCTTGCCGTGGCAAGTTGAGATTCGGCAAGCTTTTGCTCGGTGGCAATATCCTTGTTGGTCTTGCTTTCAAGCATAGCTGCAAATTCATCCTCTTCCTCGTCAAGAAACCGCGCGATAGTTTGTAGCTCTGCGATCACCACTTGCTCAATCGAATCGGCGCGTATATAGTGAGTGGACGGACAAGTGCCGCGATTGGCTCGGTAATTGGAGCAGTTGAAATACTGAATGGACTTGTTTGGGTGATTGACATTAAACCACAAGGGGCTACCGCAATCGGCACAATAAAGCAAGCCGCAAAACATATTCTTCTCGCCGTTCTCCTTCTTGGGAGCGCGGCGTTTTGTTTTTGCTACAAGCTCCTGCACCATTTCAAAGGTCTCTCGATCAATGATCGGCTCGTGAATGTCCTTGAATATCGCCCAATTTTCCTCGGGATTATCAAGTCGCTTCTTATT